>JAUVJB010000106.1 GCA_030592465.1 Bacteroidota bacterium
CCAAACTTAAAATTAAATCCATCACCTTTTGTTAATAAATGATTGTGGTAATTGAAAGACACTAAGTTTGGTATAACATCATCAGGATCACTCTCGGTATAATCTGAATTTTCTTCAAATTTTACACATTGATACCCAAAAGTAGCACCCAAATATAGTTTATGAGAATAATTTGCTCCAAATGAAAAATAATACTCTCCCATCCTTCCTCTTGTTCTTATTGATTTATTCTGCAATTCGCCGTAGCTATTTCCCGTATAATCACTTAAATATTTATTTTGTATAGTGTCGTACCATATTAAATCAGCATCAATAAATAATTCAGCATTATATAAATCATTTGCATTTGCAGCATCAACATAATAATCTAATAATGAACTTTCTGTATTTGTGCCCTCAATCATAATATTTTTATTAAAATTATTTAATCTATTATAACCAACTGCGTAATTCACATTCATCCAGCCTGTTTGATTTTCTTCAGTATTAAATGTTTTAACAAAACCAATATTATTAATATTTAGATTATAATCATTATCGACTATATTTTTACCATATTTCGAATTTATTTCATTATAATACATACCTGGAGTAAATGAAAATTTACTTGTACGAAAAACAGCAATACCTGCCGGATTAGTACTTAACACCGACAAATCGCCTCCGAGAGCACCAAAAGCACCACCCATACTCATATATCGGGCTGTTCCTCCATAAAAATTTTCTGAATATCGTAAGGCATCAACTTCATTTTGTGAAAACAAAATTGTTGAAGTAAACAAAAACACTATTATTAAACTTAATGATTTCATATTATATATTTTTAAATTTTTATTAAAATTATTAATCTTTATTTTTATTAACTTTATTTTCTGTTTTACCAAAAATTATCTGTGATGACGATTAGAAGAAGAACTTGAGTTGTTAGATGAAGAGCTTCTACTCGAACTCGAACTTGAACTTGAACTACTTCTACTTGGTGAATAACTTGAAGAAGAACTATTACTGCTTCGTGATTTTGAAGGACTTGAACTGCTTCTACTTGGTGAACTTGAGTTACTGTTTCTTGGTCTTGAATAATTAGAATTATTGGTACGAGTAGGTTTTTTATTATATGTTGAACCTGAATTATTCTTTGATGAGTTATAATTAGTATTGTAAGCAGGCTTCTTGTTACTGCGCGGTTTTGAATAACTCGGAGTATAACCTCTATTAGTATTCACATTAGTACGTCGCCTGTTATTATTTGTATTACTAATCCTTGGTTTACTGTAATTAGGAAAAGTATTAACACTATTTGAACGGGGTTTACTATAAGAACCTGTATTTGAACTTCTTCCTTTTGAAGGTTTATTTTGTCTAATTGTTGTTACATTAGGAGTACCAACTACAGGGGGATTAGAAGTTGATGTTCGGCTTCTATGTGGTTTTGTTGTATTTATTGTTGAATTTGTCGAGTTTCTATTTGAAGTTCCCGAAGAAGAACCTTCTGAAGAACCTTTATTAGAACGAGTGGCATGCGATGTTTGTATTATGTAAGGCGTATTATTATCTTTAATATTCAATTTTGAACCATTTGTAACAGCTGAACTTCTATGTCCAAACCCATTTGTTACAATTGAACTTCTGTGACCATAATGGTGACTACCCCCATATCCGGAACCGTAATATGGATAATAATCATAATAACCATTGTAGTAATAAGGATTATAAAAATTATTATAACCAAAATATGAATAAGGTCTGTATCTGTAAAATGAGTAATTATACCCATAATAATCATAAAAATAAGGATTTGACATAAAACCAAATGACAATGAAGGCCAATAGTTACCATATCCATAATAAAATGAGGAATTCATATTCCAACCGAAATCCCAGCCATAATTATTATACCTATTATTATAATAAGGATCGTAATTATTTGCTTCATTATCATAATTCCAATTATTATTGAACTCATTAGTATCTGCATCATATACTATTGAATCATTAGAAAATTCTTCGTTATTATATGATTCGGGAATTTTGGAAGAAACTTGAGCAACATTTTGTTGAATATTATTATCATCGCTTGGATTATAATAAATATCATCGGTATATCCTGAATTTACATATACTCCTGAACTGCAAGCCGTAAAAAAAGCAGACAATAAAACTAACATTTTTATTAACGTTTTCATAATTGTTCCTCCTAATTACTTTAATTTATATAATTTTTCATTTACTTTACAAAATCAAATTTCATTATAACAAATGCAAGAATTATACCAAAAATTAATATGGCTAAAGTTTTAACAAAAAGAAAGGAAAATTATTCCCAGTGGTACAACGATTTAGTGATAAAAGCTGACTTAGCAGAAAATTCTGCTGTAAGAGGTTGTATGGTAATCAAGCCTTATGGCTTTTCTATATGGGAAAAAATGCAGGCAGCATTAGATAAAATGTTTAAAGAAACAGGACACTCAAATGCTTATTTTCCTTTATTTATTCCTAAATCATTTTTTAGTCGTGAGGCAAGCCATGTTGAGGGTTTTGCTAAAGAATGTGCAGTTGTTACTCATTATCGTTTAAAAAATGACCCAAATGGGAAAGGAATAATTGTTGATGAGGATGCAAAATTAGAAGAAGAATTAATTGTAAGACCTACATCTGAAACTATAATCTGGAATACATATAAGGGCTGGATACAATCGTATCGTGATTTACCTATTTTATGTAACCAATGGGCAAATGTTGTAAGATGGGAGATGCGAACCCGTTTATTTTTACGTACTACAGAATTTTTATGGCAGGAAGGGCACACAGCTCACGCTACAAAAAATGAAGCATTGGAAGAAACAATTAAAATGCTGAATGTTTATTCTGAATTTGCTGAAAAGTGGATGGCTTTACCAGTGATTAAAGGAACAAAAACTGAAAGCGAACGATTTGCAGGTGCAATTGATACATACTCAATTGAAGCATTAATGCAAGATGGTAAAGCCTTACAATCAGGAACTTCACATTTTTTAGGACAGAACTTTGCTAAAGCTTTCGATGTGAAATTTGCTAATAAAGAAGGAAAACTTGACTATGTATGGGCTTCTTCATGGGGTGTTTCAACTCGGCTAATGGGTGCATTAATAATGGCTCACTCTGATGATAACGGATTAGTGTTACCTCCTAAATTAGCTCCTTTTCAGGTTGTTATTGTTCCAATTTATAAAAATGCAGAACAGTTAAAGAAAATTAGCGAAGCTGTTGATGCAATAATACATAAACTTAAAGCAAAAGGCATTAGTGTTAAATATGATGATAGAGATACACAAAAACCGGGCTGGAAATTTGCTGAATATGAATTAAAAGGTGTACCTGTAAGACTTGCTCTTGGTGCTCGTGACCTCGAAAACAATACTATTGAACTTGCAAGACGCGATACTCTTGAAAAAAATACATACCCGCAAAAAAATATTGAAAGCAGAATTGAGACATTACTTGATGATATTCAAAACAATATTTATAATAAAGCCTTTAAATTTAGAGAAGAGAATACTTATAAAGTTGATACTTATGAAGAATTTAAGGAAATAATAAATAATAAAGGTGGTTTTGTTTTAGCTCATTGGGACGGAACAACAGAAACAGAACAAAAAATTAAAGCAGAAACAAAAGCCACAATTAGATGTATTCTTTTAGATAACGAGAAAGAAGAAGGTAAATGTATTTATTCAGGCAAGCCATCTAAACAAAGAGTTTTATTTGCAAAGGCATACTAAGAAAGATATCTGTTGATTTTAAAAGGGAAACTTAATATATACTTTGAGAGGTTATATTTTGCACTTCGGCAAGCTCAGTAGAGCCGTAATATAATTTGCTTGCCCCGTGAAATCCTGATTTATCAGGTTATTTCATCAGGGTCATTTAGCTTCGCTGTCATTTTTTGTCATTTGGCTTCGCCGCCTGCCCTGTTCACCCTGTGAAATGCGAAGCAATTTTGCAAAGCAAAATTATTTCACAGGGTAAAATTGCGAAGCAATATTTAATAGGGTCATTTAGTTTTATTGACAATTAATGACTATATGTTAATGTTATAATTGTTTTATAGTATATAAATTAGCTCAAATTATTACGAAGCAGAGTATATTATGTTTCTCCTTTTTTTATTTGCCACGTTCTGATTTAATCCCGAAGTTTCGGGATTAAACCATTTTATGATTTTATCCCAAGTAATCGGGACTAATTTATTTTTAATAATAATTTCTCATAAACAATAAAAATATTAACTTTGTTTACACTCTAAACAAATACCAAAATATCATGCAAAAAAAAGATGCTACTGAGCTAATACTTAAAACATTATCAGAAAAATCAATAATAAAACAACAAATCTACAATAACACTTTTGAAGCATTTAAGAGCTTAAAAAAAATCTCAAAATATTTAATCAACAACTATAAAAAACAATTAAAAACAAGTGTAAATAAAATTCATCTTGAATACAGAGATAAAGGCATTCATGAATCAGAAATCAGAGTAGCCGGGGACCTGTTAATTTTTAATATGCACTCAAATGTTTTTGAATTTGACCGAAATCATGGTATTTGGAAAATATCTTATGTAAAAAATAATGATATGAATAGTTACTGTGGAATTATAAACATTTATAATTTTTTATCAGACTCATTTAAATATGACAGGTTAAATGACGTAGGTTACTTAATAGGCAGGATTTTTATAAATAAAGATAATCACTATTTTGTTGAAGGGAAAAGGCAATTAGGTTTTTTATATAATGACTTTGGCAATGCTGTAATTGATACAAAAGCAATAAAAGATATTGTTCAATCAGCAATACTTTATACATTAGATTTTGATTTATTAGTACCTCCTTATGAAAATATGCAAATTGCTTCTGTTGCCCAAATGAAACAACGAATTAATAAATCGAAAACACAGACCGGCAAGCGTTTAGGTTTTAAATTTTATACTGATGAAGATTTAAAATAAAGACGTGATTAGTGTGCATCCGTAAAGTCGATAATAATAAAAAATTTAGATTTTAGTTCGTCAGATGACGAATTAGATTTATTTTCCAAGCAACTAATAATCAATCCGGAAACTTCGGGATTAAATCTAAATTCTTAAATCATAAATCTCAAATTGTTTGAATCTGATATTACTAATGGACAATAATTAGTTGTGAATTGCATTGTTTTTTGTATAAACAACACCTCCAATAATTGCAGTAAAAGGTGCAACCAGAACTAAACCAAAACTGCCAACGAGTGTATGCAATATTTCAGCAGCAACATAATTTAAGTTTAAAGCATTAATTATTGGCGTACCTTGTCCCATAAAAACCAGCAACATAGCTGTAAAACCTCCCGAATAAGCAAGTAATAAAGTTGTAGTCATAGTTCCCACAACAGCTTTCCCAACAGCAAATCCTGATTTAATGATTTCTTTACGAGCCATTGTTGGGTATTTTTTTACTACTTCATTTTGTGAAGCTGAAATATCCATAGCAATATCCATTACTGCACCAGAGGAAGAAATAAAAACCCCTGATAGAAAAATCTCAGTTAAATCTAAGTGGGGAAACCCTGAGTATAAAAGAGTTTCTGAAAATTGCTTAACAGCACCATTAATATAAAAACTTTCACCAAAAGACATTGATAATAAACAAGTTGCAAAAACACCTGTAATAGCTCCGAGAAAAGCCACCATGCCTTTTTTAGTAAAACCGGCAATAAGAAAAATAATGACGAATGTTAAAATTGCAATTACAATTAATGATAAAAAAATTGGATTATATCCTTGCAATATTAACGGAAATAAGACTTTCATAATAACAACACCGGTAAAAAGAAAAGAAAGAACAGCTTTAGCTCCGGTAAAACCTGCAAAAATTATTAAAAAAATAATAAACATCATCAACAAAAACAGTTCAATATTAATACGATAATGGTCAATAACATTTACATTAATAACCTTTGTGTTTTGTTCATTCAAATCAATAGTAACAAGAGCATTATCACCTTTTTTAAAAATTTTATCAAATTCCATTTTCCCAATAAGGTGATTAACTGCTTGAAACGTTTTTCCTCTATATTTGCCTTGCTTTATTTTTACGACTAATCTTTGTTCACCTGTTTTAATAATTCCAAATTGTAAAACATCAGCATTATTAACATCAATAATTTCAGCTTTAGCTCTTATCGAATTTGGGTATTGTTTTTCAAAACCTGTTGGAGTAAAAATAAGAGTAATAATTATTATCAAAAGAATAATAATAAACAATGCATCACGATTGTGGAAAAAAGAGTTAATAAATTTATTGGTTTTACGACTCATTTTAAACTATTTATACTTTTTTGCGTGATTATATTTTGCACTTCGGCAAGCTCAGTAGAGCCGTAATATAATTTGTTGTTTTTGTCATTTTCTTTGCGTCATTTAGTTGTTCAATAACTATTTGACTATCAATGACTATTAAATGACTATCAATGACTATCTCAATGACAATTAATTACAATTAATGACTATCAATGATTTTGACTCTTCCATGTCTTTAAGACTATGGAAGGTCTCTATCAATGACTATTGTGACAATAGATGTTATAATTATAATCCAACACCCATAACTGCCATTATTTTTTTTGCAACATCAGTATTATCATAATAACCTTTAAAAATTTGTTCACCAACACCTTGAGCATGAACAGGAACAGGAGTTCCTGTATGTGCATAGGTCGTCCAAGCTATACCGACTTTATGATCTAAAATACGTGTTGCTGCAAGTGAAATCGGTTCGTATCCACCATAGAGAAGATAAGTTTCTTCTGTCATTTGTTTTTTACTCTTTGAAAAACTTTCTAAATAAGCATTATGAATTTGCTTTTTCTCTAATTTTGTTAACTCTAAACCCTTTTCTTTATCACCAAGACCAAAATTATCTTTAATTAATTTTAATATTTCGTCAAATGTCGGCTTGGTTTTATTCTTCTTAAGATTATTAATGGTTTTAGTAAATTCTTCAAATGATACTTTTTGATATTTTAATTTTTGCAATGATGATTCATATCCCATACCGGCAAACCCGAGTGTCATACCACCCGTCTCATGGTCGCTGACAACAACAATTAAAGTTTGTTTAGGGTGTTTATTATAAAACTTAAGAGCCACTTTCACAGCATTATCAAAATCGATAACCTCGTGAATTGTTGTAGCAGCATCGTTAGCATGACAAGCCCAATCAATTTTACCACCTTCAATCATCATAAAAAAACCGTTTTTATTATCAAGCAGTTCAATAGCCTTACTTGTAAAATCAGCAAGATTAATATCTTCAGCAGTCTGGTCAATAGAATATCTTAAGGCGTTTCCCTCAGCAAGAACCGGACCTATAGCAATAACTTTACCCGATTTTTTAGATAGTTTATTAAATTCTTGTTTAGTATTTATGTATTTATAACCTTTTTGTTCAGCCAAATCAATTAAATTAATTGTTTTGTTGTTACGTTCACCGGTCAAATATCTAAAATTACCTCCGGCAAAAAAATCGAAATTACTATTAACAAGATCAAGAGAAATATCAAAAAACATATTTCTTGTAGGCTGATGAGCATAAAAACAAGCAGGAGTAGCATGATCAATATCAACAGTAGAAATAATACCGACTTTCATGCCTTTATCTTTAGCCATTTCTGCCATTGTTTTCAATTTTTTTTGGCGTTTACCATCCATTGAGATAGTAGCAATAGTTGTTTTATAACCTGTAGCAAGTGATGTTGCAGCAGCAGCTGAACCAGTAATATAACGATCTTGTGCATAAGTTGTTATGTATCCTTGTGTTGATAATTTGCTTATGGATAGACGTTTAACACCAATTTTACCTTTCAAAGCCGCTTGGTAATTTTCTGCTGAATTAATTTGTGTTAATCCCATACCATCGCCAATAAAGTAAAAAACATATTTGGCATGTTTTCCCGAATACTGCTCATTATTATTCTCCTCAGATATAGGTTGCGAACAAGAAAAATTTATACCTGTTATTGCTACAATAACAATCGAAATAAATGATATTTTAATATTTTTTATATTTATTAAATTCATAAGAAATGTTTTATTAATTCCTAAAATCCGCAAGTCAGGGTTTGACTGCTTAAATATCAACTACTTAAGTTATAATGAACAGTTTAAGTCAAGCCCTGACTATCAAATGCTTAAGCTTTCTACTGCGAAATTAAGGTAATTAACATTATTCAATCTCCTTTTTATTAAAAGCATTGACAAAAAGCACATCGCCAACATCATCATATCCTTCAAAGACATCTTTTCCTGAATGTTTAATCTGTTCAGAGATAAAACCAATAACTGTTAAGGCAGCGTCAGCTGATCTTTTATTAATAACTGATTTACTACTAATACCTTCACTTATTTTAATTATTTCAATATTCTTTCTATGAATTGGCAACCTTCCCGAACCAATCAATTCAGACAATTGATTTCTTGTTTCCTCAACTTTATCCTCTTCACAAATATCAAAAATTTTAATTTTTCCCTTTTTCCAATCAGGATGACCCATAATTATATAACTCATTAAAATCATTAAACTATAATTATCAGTATCGAGATTACGAATCCAGATATGTATGCCATTTTTAGCAATTAGTTTCCTATTTGAGCTAGCCAACACACAAACATCATAATTACCGGCTCTTACTAATGAATAATTATCAATAATCTGGTCGAGGTTGACAGGATATTGTTTATCAAATTCAAAAATAATCATATTATTATCTAACCCTGATATACCGGGAAGCTGAATTATTTGTGCAATTGCCGACGTATATGAGGGTGAAATCATTGTGTCGATAAACACATTAGTATTTATTTTTTCGGAATTTTCAACAAGTTTTTTTAGTTCTTCTTTAGCTTTATCGTGAATTAATTTAGAATAATATCCCTCAATTAAATGGATATATGTTCCAAAACCATACTTGTGAGATATCCAACTTAATAAAATTAAAGCTTTATCTCTATCGAAAGAATCTGTTGATACGCAAACAGCTGCCGGTCTCCAACTATTTTTATGGACAACTTTTTTTGTTCGTTGCAGATAAACTTGTATGCTGCGATTAATTTGAAAAAGTGCTCCTTGAAAAATTGTTTCAAGACCTTTTCTTTCTTTATGATAATAGTTTATTGTTAAATATATGACAATAATAATCATAAAAGCAAGCAACGCATAAACAGAACTTATTTTAAACATTATCCAAACACTAAACAAAAATCCCATAAGAGAAAAATACCATCTGGATTTGAATGAAGGACGATAAGAAGGAGAAGCTCCAAAATGGTTAAGAAAAGAAATTAAACATATTGAGCCATAATCAAGCATAAAAAACATGGTAATAATTTTTGCCACAGCATTAACATCGCCAAGAGTAACAAATATAAAAGCAATTATGATTGTAATAATAGAAGCGTTAAAAGGTTCATTGGTCTTAGGTTTACCCTTTGCAAAAAAACTATTAATAAATTTTAAAGGAAAAGATCTGTCAGAAGCGAGTGCTTGTAACGTGCGAGGTGCCACCATAATTGAACCTAAAGCAGATGAAATGGTTGAAGCCGCCAATCCAAGAGGAATAATAAACCAACCATATATTGCAATTTTACTCATAATAAGCTGGTTGTCTAATAAATCTCCTGGGCTGGCTGATGCAACTAATTTCCAAGTAACAAGAACATAAACAACTATACCAACAAGCGTTGCAGTTATTGTTCCGAGAGGAATTGATTTACCGGGATTCTTTAAATCACCTGACAATCCTACGCCTGCAGACATGCCTGTAAAAGCGGGAAAACAAATTGCAAACACGATGAAAAAATTATCCATATTTTTAAAACTGTCAGAAAAAATATTTACATCTGCTGCTTGTGAAAATTCAGTTTTTCCAATAAAAAACAGGAATAATGATAAAAACAAAATGCCAACAACATAATACAATGCTTTAACACCAACATTTGCACCTTTCTTTAAAA
>JAUVJB010000011.1 GCA_030592465.1 Bacteroidota bacterium
CCAGATTTTAGAAATTTTTTACGTATTTGTGTATTAATTAAAAAGTTAGGAAAAACACGTGGATACATTAAGTTACAAAACGATATCAGCAAACAAAGCAACTGTGAAAAAATCATGGGTAATTGTTGATGCAAAAGATGAAGTATTAGGAAGATTGTCCTCAGTTGTAGCAATTCTTCTAAGAGGAAAACACAAACCGGAATTTACACCTCATGTAGATTGTGGAGACAATGTTATAGTAATTAACGCTGACAAAATTAAGTTAACAGGAAACAAGTGGTCGGACAAGAAATATGTTCGTTATACAGGTTACCCCGGAGGTCAGCGAATAACTAAAGCAAAAGATCTTATGGTAAAAAATCCCATTGCTATGGTTGAAAAAGCCATAACAGGAATGTTGCCTAATAATAGATTAGGTAGAGATTTTTTTAGAAATTTATATGTATATCAGGGTGAAAAGCATAATCATGAGGCTCAAAAACCCGTAAAAATTAATATAAACTCAATTAAATAATCAGGATGGAAGTAATTACCGCTACCGGAAGAAGAAAATCTGCTATTGCACGGGTTTATTTATCACAAGGAACCGGAAAAATTGTTGTGAATAAAAAAGATTATGCAACCCATTTTCCTATTTCTCAGTTACAATATGTAATTCAACAGCCTTTAACAGTGCTTAATTTAGCTGATAAATATGATGTTAAGGCAAATTTAACAGGAGGAGGCGTAAAAGGACAAGCAGAAGCTTTAAGATTAGGTATTGCCAGAGCGTTAATAAAACTTGATGCTGAAAACAAACCTGCATTAAAAGCAGAAGGCTTGGTTACAAGAGACCCTCGTCAAGTTGAGCGTAAAAAACCCGGACAGAAAAAGGCAAGAAAGAGATTTCAATTTAGTAAACGATAGAAATTTTAATCTCAGTTTAGTATCTAAATTGTTAAGACTGTTATTTTATATAACGCTACTTAATGATTGATTTTTTAAGAATGTAAACTAAAAAAAATAAAATGTCAAGAATAACTTTTCAAGAACTTTTAGATGCAGGTGCACATTTTGGTCATCTTAAAAGAAAATGGAACCCAAATATAGCTCCATACATTTTTATGGAACGTAATGGTATCCATATTATTGATTTACACAAAACCGTTGTAAAAATTGATGAAGCTGCTTCTGCTATGAGGCAAATTGCTAAATCAGGCAGAAAAATTTTATTTGTTGCAACAAAAAAACAAGCAAAAGACATCGTTGCTGAAAAAGTGAAACAAGTAAATATGCCATACATTACTGAGCGTTGGTCAGGCGGTATGTTAACGAACTTCCCAACTATTAGAAAGGCAGTAAAAAAAATGACATCAATTGATAAAATGGCTGTTGATGGTACTTTTAATCACCTTTCTAAAAGAGAAAAATTACAAGTACAGCGACAAAGAGCTAAGTTAGAAAAAAATTTAGGTAGTATCGCTGAGTTAACAAGATTGCCGGCAGCCTTGTTCGTTGTTGATATTCAAAAAGAAAAAATTGCCGTTGCTGAAGCAACAAGATTAAAGATTCCTATTTTTGCTATTGTTGATACCAATTCAAATCCTAATTTAGTTGATTATCCAATGCCTGCAAATGATGACGCTTCTAAATCTATTTCAATAATTTTAGATGCTCTTATCAATGCCGTTAAAGAAGGATTATCTGAAAGAAAAGCAGAAAAAGAAAAAGATGCAGCTTTAAAAGAGAAAAATTCTCAGAAAAAAGGTGAAAAAGATAAAGTTGCAGTTAAAAAAACCGGAGCAAGAAAATTTTCTGCAAAAAAAGAAAGGAAATAGTGTTTGAAAGTCGTATTTATCCGTCAGCTGGCGGACACGTGTCTGACTACTGGCGGATGAAAAGAAAAAACACACGACTTGTAGTGTATATGAAATTTTTTTGTAATAAGCCCTATTGTTGATAGTGCAAAATAAAAACCGGTTTAGTCCCGAATACTCGGGATTGTTTCCCAACCCATTAGAGTTTTTTTTACAGATAATAAATAATAATCTAATTTTTAAAAAGTTATGCAAATAAAAGCAGTTGATGTTGCGAAATTAAGAAAAGTAACCGGCGCAGGAATGATGGATTGTAAAAAAGCCCTTCAAGAAGCAGAGGGTGATTTTAATAAAGCAATTGAAATTATTAGAGAAAAAGGTAAGGCTATTGCAAACAAAAGAGCCGATAGAGAAGCTACAGAGGGAGTTGTTATATCTAAAGTTGATGATAATGCAAAAACCGGTGCAATGATTGTTCTTAATTGTGAAACTGATTTTGTTGCCAAAAATGAAGATTTTATTGCTTTTGCTCAATCAATTCTTGGTGTTGCTGTTAACGAAACCCCCAAAGATTTAAATGCTTTAAAAGAATTAAAAATTGACGGCAAAATTATTGCAGATGCAGTTGTTGAGCAAATGGGGATTATTGGAGAAAAGATTGATTTGTCGTATTATGAAAAAATAACAGCAGAAAATGTTGTTGCTTACATTCATCAGGGAAACCGCCTATCAACAATTGTTGGTTTCAACAAATCTGACATTGAAAAACAAGTTGCTAAAGATGTTGCTATGCAAGTTGCGGCTATGGATCCTATTTCAATTGATAAAGACGATGTTTCTCAAGATGTTGTTGATGAGGAATTAAAAATTGCTCGTGAAAAGGCTCGTTTAGAAGGCAAACCTGAAAACATGCTTGATAAAATCGCAATGGGACGTCTTGGCAAATTTTTTAAAGAAAGCACATTGTTAAACCAAGCATTTATTAAAGATTCAAAAAAATCTGTTAAACAATATTTACAAGAAAGCAAAAATGATTTAACAGTAACAGTATTTAAACGATTTACGTTAAATATATAAACGTTATTAAAATATTTTGAAAAAAAAAGAGAGCATTTGCTCTCTTTTTTTGTTTTTATACTTTTATTTTATGATTTTTGTTTAAAATTAAATATTTCTTATAAAATTTGAGATTCGGAAGATAACCAAATTTTTTATTTAATTTTTCCAAAGTTTCAAACTTTGGAAAGGTGTTTCTAAAAAATATAAAAACACAAAAACATGAAATATAAACGAATATTATTAAAGCTTAGTGGCGAATCTTTAATGGGAGAAAACAATTATGGCATTGAAACAGAAAAATTAATTGATTTTGCATCTCAAATAAAAGAAATTAACGACTTGGGAATTCAAGTGGCAATTGTTATTGGCGGCGGAAATATTTTTAGAGGATTAAAAGGAGCAGATAAGGGCTTTGATAGAGTAAAAGGAGATTATATGGGTATGCTTGCGACTGTTATTAACGGGTTAGCTCTGCAATCAACTCTTGAAAGTCTGAATCAACCCACAAAACTGTTTACTTCTATTAAGATGGAGCCTGTTGCCGAAGCTTTTAGCAAACCCAAGGCTGTTGATGCTTTAAACAATAATAATGTAATTATTTTTTCCGGAGGAACAGGCAATCCTTATTTTACCACAGACACAGCATCTTCGCTTCGGGCAATAGAGATTGAAGCCGATGTTTTGCTTAAAGGAACACGAGTTGATGGTGTTTATTCTGCTGATCCCGAAAAGGATAAGTCTGCTGTTAAATTTAACGAAATAACTTTTGATGAGGTATATTCAAAAAACTTAAAAGTTATGGATTTAACATCTTTTACAATGTGTAAAGAAAATAATATGCCGGTCTTAGTTTTTAATATGAACACTAAAGGAAACTTAAAAAAAATAATTTTAGGTGAAAATATTGGTACATTAGTGAAGAATTGATATATTTACTTGATTTTTATAAAACTATTCAAAAATGGAAGAAGAAGTTCAATTATATCTTGATGATGCAAAGGAAAGAATGCAAAAGTCCTTAGAGCATTTAATAACAGAATTGTCTAAAATTCGTGCCGGAAAAGCAACACCAAGTATTCTCGATGTTGTTTCCGTTGATTATTACGGCACACTTACACCGTTAAGCAAAATTTCAAATATTAATACTCCGGATGCAAGAACTATCAAGGTTCAGCCATGGGAAAAAAACATGATAGAACCTATTGAAAAAGCCATTATGAAAGCAAATATTGGACTTAATCCATCTAATAACGGAGAGGTTGTTATTGTTAATATCCCTGTTTTAACCGAAGAAAGAAGAATAAATTTAGCGAAACAGGTGAAAGCAGAAGGAGAAAATGCGAAAGTTTCTATTCGTAGTATTCGTCGAGACATTAATGAAGAATTGAAAAAAATGCAAAAAGACGGATTGTCCGAAGACCTTAAAAAAGATGCCGAAAATGATATCCAAAAATTAACAGATTCTTACAATGAGTTAATCCAAAAGTATCTTGACAAAAAGGAAAAAGATATTATGACAATATAAATGTTGTAACTTGAGTGTTATTTTAATATTTACTGATGATTGATATGAAAATTTTAAAACCGCCGGACTTACAAGTTTGGCGGTTTTTTATTGCTGTTTGAAAATATCAAGAGCCATTTGTGTAGAAAACAACATTTTTTCTTCGCTATCGTTAGTTTACAATTTTTGTTTGTCCTCGTTTGTAACGAGTGTTTGTTAATAAAATAAATAAAGTTGTTTTCGGTAAATGCCGACCGACAAGCAATCACAATTTATGAGTTTGCGAAATAAATTGAGTTTATTGTTTGCGATTCGATGTTATTATTGTTTAAGGCCTTCGGATTATTTCTTTAAATAAAGAATTCTTATTTTCCAAAAAAAAACAGAATCAAGTAATACCGATTGAAAAACCTTGCGATTTTGGAATGAGTAAATGAAAAAACACCGTGCATTTGAAAATACACGGTGTTCTTATATCATTCTTATAATCAATATAATTTATTGCTTCAAGATAAGTGTTGCTATAAGAATTATCAAAATTGAATTTTATAACTTAAATAAGGAAATATAATAGTTAAGCCATAAGGTTCAACAGAATTTGTTTTGTAATTAAAGGCGTGACCAAACGATTCTTCCTGCAGTAAAAGATTTTTTGCCTGCAGAATAAGTGATTGGGAATATCCATGTTTGTTTATGGTATAGTTAACAGAAAAATCGACAAAATAATTTGTTGGTAATTGGTTTTCGTAAATTTTTGAATAGTCGTAAACAACATATTTATACTGTTCTGATTTTTCGTAGTTTAACGGTGATTGCCTTTTGCCTCCAATAATTGTTAATTTGCCGTTGAATCCAAAAGTGTTGTTGTTTTTGGTTTGCCATTCTTTACCTGACAAAACATTGAACACAAAGTTTTGATTATACCTTGTGTTTCGCACGACACCATCTCCTCCTTTATACTTTGAATCATAAACGGAAGCTGTAATCATATAATAAAATCCCTTGTCAAGAAATTGTTCGAGAGTTAAGTCAAGTCCGATATTTTTGCCTGTTCCTTTATTTGTTAACTGCTTTGTAAAAAATGTTTCGCTGTCATAATTTAACATTGAAAACGAACTGTCTGAAATTACAGGAACATCATATAAATATTGATAATATGGCTCAAGCCTTAAATGTGTTTTTTTGCCGAACTTAATATCATATCCCAACACAAAATGATGCGCTTTTGTGATATTCAGAGAAGAGTTTTGTCTTTCAAAAGTATTTCCAACAGGGACTTCTGTTAAGTAAATTCTAAGAGGTTCAATTCTGCTGTGTTTTCCGTAAGCAAAACTTAATGTCTGCTTGTTAGTAAATTTCCAGTTTAGTCCTAGTCTTGGTTCTAAAATTATTTCATTATTGATATTGAAATTCATAACATGAATTCCCGTATTAATATTTAAGTTCTCTTTCAAATAGTATTTCGACTGCGAATAAAATTGATAACTATTTGCTTGTCCCGTGCTATTTACAAAAAAATCGGCAACATTATTTTCCGCAATGTTTGTGTTGTTTTCAACATTAAAAATATATGATAAACGGCTAATTACAAATCCTGTTCTGTTTGTGTGCCGGCTATTAAATTTGTGATTTATATATGAAGCGAATGATAAATTTGAATTAAGCTCATTCTGATTTGTTACAGGAACTTCTTGTAAATCCATTCTGTAATATACATTTTTATTGATGTATTCGGTTTCAGAAAAAGATGCTGAAGTAAACAGATATGTTTTATTGTTTAATATTTTTTTATTATTAATACCCGAAGCTGTCAGCTTATATGAAATATCATATTCAAAACTTTCCATATTGGTTTCCCATTTTGTAGTATCTTTATCTAAAACATTTGCAATATTTCCCATTCCGTTTATGCTCCAAAAAGAAAAAACCCCGTATTTTTTTGTCGGGAAATTAAATTTTAATGACAAGTCAGAGTATGTTGGCAAGCCTGTTACTTGTGGCATCAAATCTTGTAAAAGGCCTATGGTTGAATATCTATAATTAATTAAATAAGATGAACGTTTTCCTTTTCGGAAAGGTCCTTCAAGAGAAAAATCAATACCCATTGAACCAATCTGAAAAGCATATTCCTTTTTGTCAACATTTCCTGTGCGCAGTTTCATGTCAAACACCCCGGATAATGCATTGCCATATTCTGCGGGAAAAGCTCCTGTTAAGAAATCGGAATTTGCCAACATGTTATTACTAAACATTGTACTTACTCCTCCTCCGGAAAACATTCCTGCAAGGTGATTTGGTGCAGGAATTTCTATTGCTTCCAATCTCCACAGAATACCTTTTGCAGCATTTCCTCTAATAACAATTTCATTATTGTCAACAGTGCTTGGTGTTACTCCTGCATAAGAGCTTGCTAAACGCGAAGGGTCATCCATTCCTCCGGCAAAACGCTGAGCATCTTCAACAGAGAATGTGCGTGCCGATAAAGTTGCCATCTTGTTTAATGCTTCTTCTTTGTTTGTATTGGCTTTTATTACTACCTCGTCTAATTTTGAGAAAGATTCTTTTAACTCAATGTTTAGAGAAATTTCTTTTCCTGAGTTTACAGGCAGGTCAGAAATGTATCTGTCTTCATAACCGACAAAACTTATTTTTAAAGAGATTCTGCCGACAGGCACATTGTCCAATCTAAAATTTCCATCATTATCAGAAATTGTTCCTCTTAATGGCTTAGAGTTTATAATAACTATTGTTGCTCCAGGCAAGCTGATTTGACTTTCGTTGTCAACAACCATCCCTTTTATTGTTTGTGTTAGCTCTTGTGCTTGTGTTGTATTAAATAAAACAAACACTGTGGCAAATAGAATAAAAATTATTTTTTTCTTCATTGCATATATATTAATTAACTTTGCAAAGATAAGAGGGATATAAGTACACATCAATACTGATAAATCATTATTTTATGACGGATTACGATATGACCCAAGAAACAAACAGGATTCAAGAAGAGTATTTTGACACACTAAACAGGCAGCATTTTATTCCGGAAGATTTAGACTACTCAATACTTGAAAAAAACACAAAACTTTTAGACGTGCTGAATGTTATTGAGAATAGTGCTATTTCAATTTTTGATTTATATCAGAAAAAGCATCTTTATCTCTCGTCGAGGTTTGAGACTATTTTTGGTTTTAATATTAGCGAAGCACACGAAGAGGGAAATGAATATTTTGAGAAAAAAGTTCATCCTGACGATAATCTTGATGCAATGAAAATTGGCAGCTATTTTTTAAAGATGGCTTTTTCTTTACCTACCGAAGAGAAAAAAAATTATAAACTGATTAATGATTATCGTATTAAAAACTCAGAAGATAAATACATTAGAGTAATTGAACAGTTTCAGGCTTTAGAATTGGATAAATACGGAAACGTTTGGCTTGCTTTATGTATTATGGATTTGTCTCCAAACCAAAACATTTCTCTTCCTTTACAAAACAAAGTAATAAATTTTAGGACAGGCGAATTGTTTCATTTTCCACAAACATCAAAAGAGTTTGCTTTATCTAAAAGAGAAAAACAAATACTTGGTCTAGTTTCAGACGGATTAATTAGTAAAGAGATTGCAGATAATTTGTTTATATGCGTTCATACTGTAAATACACACAGACAAAAGATTTTAGAAAAATTAAATGTGAAAAATTTACATGAAGCGATTAAGCTGACAAACGAATATGGTTTGATTTATTAGGGTTTGAAGGTTTGTTTCTACAGATACATCTTTAAAATATCATAGCATTGATTTTGTTGTCGAAAAGAAATAAAAAAAGAGGCTGCATTTTATACAGCCTCTTTTTTTGTCGGCTCGGTGGGTTTCGAACCCACGACCCCATGATTAAGAGTCACGTGCTCTGCCAACTGAGCTACGAGCCGAATTTTTTTGCAAATGTAATAAAGAAATAATTTTTTAAACGATTAAACGCTAAAAAATTTTAACGTAATTCAGATAGTCTTAAAACAATAACAGAATTTTTTGATTAACAGCGAGATGATTGTAGAATTAAGTCCTTGTGGGGAACAATTTTTTTTAATTTTAAGATGTCAAAAAAAAGTTTTTTTAAAAAAAAGTTTTGGTTATTTAAAAAAAGCTATTACTTTTGCACCACAAAATTCCTCCATAGCTCAGTTGGTTAGAGCATCTGACTGTTAATCAGAGGGTCCTAGGTTCGAGTCCTAGTGGAGGAGCAAAATTTAAGCCGAAGCGTGTGTTTCGGCTTTTTTTATGTTGGTTATGATGATCCCGCAGTGTATGAGAGGTGTTAAGTAATATTTTTGTGAAATAGACAATAAATCAATTTCCAAAAAAACTTAAATTACTCAACATTCATTTTTTTTTAACATTCTACTTTTTTCTATCTTTACACAAAATTAATAATTTAAAAAATGGCAAAAGTTTTAGGCATAGGAAATGCACTGGTTGATATTTTGATTCGTCTTGAAAATGAAGACACATTAGATAAATTTTCATTACCAAGAGGGAGCATGCAACTTGTTGACAGGTCTCAATCGGATAAGATACTAAATGAAACACAAAATCTAAAAAAACAGCAATCATCAGGAGGTTCTGCAGCAAATACAATAAACGGGTTGGCTAATCTTGGTATTAAGACCGGATTTATTGGTAAAATTGGCAATGATGAGTTTGGTAATTTTTTTAAATCAGACATGCAGATAAAGGGTATTGATCCTAAATTGTTTTTTGGAAACAACGAAACCGGTCGTGCTATTGGTATGATTAGTCCTGATTCTGAACGCACCTTTGCAACTTACCTTGGTTCCTCTGTTGAGCTTTCTGAAAAAGATTTAACAAATGACTTGTTTAAAGGTTATGACTATTTTCATATTGAAGGCTATTTATTGCAGAATCATAAGTTAATTGAACAAGCATTAATCTATGCAAAAAAAAATAATTTAATAGTATCGCTCGATTTTGCCAGTTTTAATGTTGTTGAGGAAAATCTGGAATTCTTAAAAAACATTACTAAAAAATATGTTGATATTGTATTTGCTAATGAAGATGAGGCAAAATCGTTTACAGGAGAAGAACCCGAAACAGCCTTAGATATTATTTCTGATATGTGCGATATTGCAGTTGTGAAAATAGGAAAAAAAGGCTCATTGATTAAGAAAAATAATGATGCATATAGAGTTGGTATTATTGAAGCAAATTGTGTTGATACAACAGGTGCCGGCGATTTATATGCTGCAGGATTTCTCTATGGTTTAATCAAAAATCTGCCGTTAAATAAATGTGGTGAAATTGGTTCAATTCTTTCGGCTAAGGTAATTGAGGTTGTTGGTGCTAAAATGAATTCTGACAAATGGAAAGAAATTAAGAATGAATTAAAATATATACTTTAAATAGCTAAATTGTTTAATTGCTTTACCCTTGTGAAGTTTGACCGTTAAAATTATTTTATCATTGTTTTTTAAGAGGATACAATATAATGATTTAAGATATGGGGGAAAAGACAGATCTTAAATTAGGTGCGTACGCGGAGAATCATTTAAAATAAACAATAAAAAAATTACTATGAAAAAATTATTTTTGACACTAACCATAACTTTTGTATGTGTATTTTTTTTACAAGCAGAAGTCATAACAAAAATTTATTATTTTAACGATTATCAGGTTTTAAAAAAAGGGGATTATCAATTAATCTATTTAAAAAACACACAACTTTTTGCAAAAGTCGGGGAGCCTTTAATTCCATATCATAGCATATCGTTGTTATTACCACAAGGTGAAGAAGCTGTTTCAATTGAAGTTACAGGAGAAGATAAGACAGAAATAAAAGGGGATTTTGTTTTATATCCTAAACAGTATTCTCAACCGATGTCAAGTGATAATCAGGCTCAATTTATTAAAAACAAAGCTGCTTATTTAACAAATCAATATTCTCCGGAATCGCTTGCAGGGAATCTCTCAACAGAATATATGAACGGTTGCTCGTTTGCAATATCAACGTTTACTCCAATGCAATATAATCCAGTTGCACAAAAAGTTTATTTTTATAAAAAAGTTATTGTTAAAATACACACAAAAAAAATAAAAGACAAAGCCAAAGTGCTATCTGTCAACAAATTATCAAAAGAAAAGCTTGACAGGATAAAAAAGTTTGCTCAAAATCCGAAATTAATTTCGAGATATAAATTTTGTAAATTACCAACTACAGATGATTATTCATTATTAATAATTACTCCTTCCGGATTTAAGAATAATTTTTTAACATTAAAAAATTTATATCTAAATCAAGGCATAAAAACAAAAATTGTCTCAACAGAAGACATTAATTCAGAATACGAAGGAATAGATTTACAGGAAAAAATTCGCAATTTTATTATTCATGAATATCAAAATTATGATATTTCTTATGTGTTACTTGGTGGAGATAATGAGTTTATTCCTGCACGAGGGTTTTATTGTCAGGTTCAGTCAAGTCAGGTATATGAAGATTACAATATTCCTTCCGATTTATATTATTCAGCATTAGATGGCAGTTGGAATGATGATGAAGATATTTTATGGGGAGAAATAGGTGAAGATGACTTGTTGCCTGATGTATCAGTTGGGCGTTTATCTTTTAGTAATACCACTGATTTAACAAATATGATTAATAAAATTGTATCATATCAGGAAAATCCTGTTCAGGGTGAGTTGAATAAACCTTTTTTAGTTGGCGAAAAACTTTGGGACGATCCTTTATCATGGGGAGCTCAATATGTAGAATTATTGGTTGGTCATCACGAGGACAATGGATATACTACAGACGGAATACCCGAAACAAACAATATAGATACTCTTTATGACAGAGGTTCAGAGAGCAGTTGGAACAGCACAATGTTGCTGGAAAAAATAAATGAGGGCAAATCATTTATTCATCATTTAGGACATTCAAATTATAATTATAATTTAAGATTATATTACAATAATATTACTGATGCAAATTTCTCACAATTAGATGGCGTTGTGCATAACTACACAATAGTTTATAGTGAAGGATGTATCTCGGCAGCTTTTGATTATGATGATTGCATTGCTGAACAAATGTTAAACATACAGAACTTTGCAGTTGCATATATTGGCAATTCCCGTTATGGTTGGTTTAACGAGGGTTCTACAGAGGGACCGTCTCTTCATCTGCAACGTGAGTTTGTTAATGCTCTTTATTCTGAAAAAATATCAAGAATTGGTGCCACTCATTTAGAATCAAAAATAAAAACATCGCCTTGGGTTAATGCTCCATGGCAACATGAAGAGGGTGCTTTGCGCTGGGTGTTTTACGATTGTAATGTTTTGGGCGACCCTGCAATGCCAATTTGGCCAGATAATCCTGTTAATGTTAATGTTAGCTATAACAATACTATTCAAATTACCGACACAATTATAAATGTTTCTGTAACTTTTAATGGCAATCCTGTTGAAGATATTGAATGTGTTTTAATTCAAGATAGTGTTTTGCGTGGCTCTTCATTGACAGATTCAACAGGTATGGCACAAATAAGCATTAATCCGTATTTTACTAATACCGACAGTGCTAAATTAATCATTTCCGGATATAATTGTATTACAGAAAGTTATGATATTAAAATAATTAATAATAATACAGCTTATGTTGTTTTAAATAGTTATGAAATTACCGATGACAATAATAACCGGCCCGAGTTTGACGAAAATATTGAATTAAACACATGTTTTAAAAATATAGGAGCCTTAAATGCTGAAAATGTAAACACATTACTTACTTGTAACGATGAATACATTTCAATTATTGATTCTGTGCTTTTTATAGATACATTAAATGCAAACGATTCGTTGCTGTTTGAAAATGCATATTCGTTTCATATAAGCGCAAATGTTCCGGATAAACATATAGCAAATTTTAATATAAAAATTTCTCAGGAAGATTCTTCTGTAAGATATTTTGATGTTGATGTTGAAATATTTGCACCTGTTTTTAGCATTGAAAAAATGTTAATTAACGATGTTTCCGGCAATAACAATGGTGTTTTAGACATAGGCGAGGATGCTCAAATTATTGTTCCGGTTAAAAATATCGGACATGCCGCTTCTTCATCTGTACACGTTTTACTCACAACAGACAATGAACATGTTTCAGTTTATGATTCTGTTTTTGACCTTAGTTCAATATTTATTGATTCAACTTTAAATGCTATTTTAAATATTAATATAGATAATGATATTGCATTGGGAGATTCTGTGAAATTAATATGTGAGCTCACAAGTGGGGATTATTATGAACAAAAAGAATTTATTAATAGAATTGGAATTCGTATTGAAGATTTTGAGACAGGTGATTTTTCGCGTTATAATTGGCATCTGTCAGGTAACGCAAATTGGAATATATCAACGCAAGCATTTGAAGGCAATTATAGTGCTAAATCCGGAGATATTGAGAATTCGCAATTAAGCACACTTTATGTCAAATTTAATGTTTTAGTTGATGGGGAAATTAGTTTTTATAAAAAAGTTTCTTCAGAAGAAAATTATGATTTCTTGTCATTTTATATTGATTCTGTAAAAAAAGGAACATGGTGTGGTAATATAGATTGGACTTATGAGTCTTTTCATGTTGATACAGGCGTACATACATTCAAATGGGAATATAAAAAAGATCATGTTGGTTCACAAGGAGATGATTGTGCTTTTATTGACAATGTTTTTTTTCCTCCTGTAGAAGCAATTATATCGGTTACTCCTTTTGAAATAAACAACAGCCTGTTAACAGATGCTTTAGACACATTGTCTTTTAATATTTATAATCTGATGAACGAGTCTGTTGATTATGATATTAATATTGAAGATGCAGATTCTTCTGATTGGTTGAGTTTAAATAATAATCACGGAAATATTGAAGCAAGCGATTCTGTTATGATTATGATGTATTTTAATACTCATAATGTTTCTGTTGGTAAATATTCTTGTATGGTTAATGTATTTTCAACAGATACAATAACATTGCCGGTTAATTTAACGGTATCTACATTAGATATTGATAATAAAATAATTACAAATACTAAGCTGACAAATTTTCCAAATCCGTTTAGTAGTAATACAAATATTAAATTTATATTACAAAACAAATCTAAGGCAAAACTTATTATTTATGATATTAACGGGAAATTCATAAAGACACTTATCAATAAAGATTTAACTCAGGGGGAATATAGTATAAGTTGGGATGGAAAAGATGATTACGGCAGTAATGTTGTAAATGGAATTTATTTCTATCAACTTATTACAAATCAAGGTTCTGCTACAAAGCAAATGATATTGATTAAATAAAATTAGTCAAAGGAATGGCGGGGAAATCTCAAGGGGTGGTTTATATTATTGATTATTTACTAAATAATCTGATAAAAACTTCGGAAAAAATTTAGTTATTCATTAACTTTTATTTCTTTTTCATCTTTTACTTTTTTTCTTATTTTTTTTATTTTTTTACCTTTATTAAAATTGTACCTTAATTCTAACAAAACAAAATTCTTTAAAATATTAATATTAGATATTTCTTCTGAATAATAATCTTTTGTTTTAGTGTATTGGCTTTGTTCATAACTTACACCAAAATCAAGAGGCAGAAAATATCCGAGAGTTACATTTAGTTTCGACTTAAAAAATCCTTTCTGCACCATAAACATCCAATAATCATCATCAGCTTTAACATATCCGTAGGCTGTAATGTATTTGTGCAAAAGCTTATTGTATATCAGCCCGACAGACATATCATTTTTTTGATTTACATACATTAATTGCTGAGTTGTTGTCCAATCAAAAAATTCGTTGTCGATATTAATATCTTGCATTGAATTCTTAAAGAAATTAAAACTTGACTGTAACGACAAACTTTTACCAAACGGAATTGTAAAATTTACATTTGCTCCTGCACTATAATATTTTCCAATATTTGCATAGCTGTATTCAAGAATACCATCGCTTCGTAAAGTTGCTGTTTTTGAAATATAATCGTCTGAAAATTTGTAATACGGTTGAATTGATATTTTGTTTTTAAACAAATTTGAGCGTAATGATATTTTATGTAAAGTTCGAGGATGTAAATTGATATTTCCTTTTTTAATGGTCTGGTTATCAATTATTTCTACGAATGGATTTAGCCGACTAATACTGGGATAAACAGCTCTTGTTATGTATTTTAAACTAAAATTAATTTTTTTCGAGGGTTTAAATAAAATACTTAAATAGGGTTGATAAGTTACGAATCTTTTATCCTGAATTATTTCAGATTTTGGAGTATTTGTTTCGATAACACCGCCAGCTTTAAAACCGATTTTTTTATTAGGTTCCCACGAAAAATAAGAGTAAATATGATGTCTAAAATCATTATATTTTACGCTGTTAGTTTTTTGCTCTGTATTGTTGTTAAGTAATTCTTTAATATTTGCGGTATCAATGCTGTTCATGCTTGTATTTACATTGCCGTATCCCGTACGAATAGATGTTTTTTTTGAAAATTCATGTTTAAAATTTACATAAAACATTGTATTATTTTGGGTCTTTATACTGTTTTCGCAACTTTCATATCTTGAAATTTCTTTATAAATATTTTCATAATCATCAACATAATATGAATAGGAAAAATCTGCATTTATAACATTTTTTTTATTAATTATGTATTTATAGAAAAGTGTATTTCTAAAATATCGGCTACTTGATTTGTTACTACTTTCAGTCTCATAAGTATCTAATTTTGTGGCGTTTATAATTTTTGTAACTTTGTAATTTTCAACTCTGAAATCTTTTGATACAGGAAACGAACTAATTTTGCTTTCAAAGCTGATTGTATGTTTTGGATTTATGTAATAATCGGCTCCGAGAATGTAATCATTAGTTGTATATTTATAAGTATAATTATCATCATTTTCTTGCATTAAATTGTTCTGGATTAATCCTGTTGAATATTCTTTTTTTAATGTTGTAATAATATTTATTTTTTTATGAAAATTACTTATAGTTGCATATACATTTATCTTATTTTTTGTATAATTTATTGATGAGTATAAAATATTAACAGGTAAAATATTTACTTTATTTTTAACATCGGGGTCGAACATTGCAGTATTATTTACAGCAAATTCTACGCCTTCATAATTTACTGTTAAAATTATGTTAATAACAGCATCGTAACCTTTGATTCCGTATTTTTCACCGGGGTCTCTTATAATTTCAACTTTTTTTATCCTGTCCGGCGATAAATTTTTTATGTATTCAGTATCTTTTTGCAATCCGTTTACTAACAGCACTATGTTTTTTTGACCATCAACGGTTAATATATTTGAAAAGTAATCATAGCTAATTCCGTTTAATTTATTAAGTATATCTTTGGTGTCAGATGCACCAATTTTTACTTTTTTTGTAATTGTTACAACTTCTCTGTCAAGTTTATTTTCAGTAGTTTGTGCGTTTATTTCAATTTCAGCGAGTTCATAATTGTCTTTTTCTAATTTAAAAACGCCTAAAAATTCAGTTCGAGAAATACGTTTAACTTTTGTAGTATCATTTTTGTATCCGATAAGTGATAATACAAATTTATATGTACCTTTATTTATTTCTGCTGAAAAAAAGCCTTTTTCGTTTGTTGCCACACCATTAATTAGGCTATCTTTTTTGTCTATTATTTGAACGGTACAAAATTCGACAAACGATTTTGTTTCAGCATCTTTAACTTGCCCCGAAACTATTACTTGTGCTTGTAAATTTAATTTTAACAAAAAAAACATTAAAATTGTTATACTAATTTTCATGGCTCTATTAAAAAACGATGTTGTTGAAATAATTGCATTTTGGCATGATATTTTCAGTATTGCAATGCCGTTATTATTTATGTTTAGCCGATTAGCGGTCCGCCAGCTGGCGGACTGACGTACATATTTTTAGCTTTTGAACTTTTTATAAGATTAACCGCATATCGGCTTTTCGGAGCTGACTCAATCATTAAAAATAAGCATGCTAATCCGCCAGCTGGCGGAAATCAATAGTCAATAGAAAATTTTAATACGTTAACACGGCATAATATGTATAATTATACCCGCTTATAGCGTAACTAATGAGCCTCTAACCAATTATTACCTTTCCCTACATCAACGGTTAAAGGGATATCAAAACTAACAGCATTTTCCATTTCATGTTTTACGATTTTTTCTACAATTTCGGCTTCAGGTTTATAAACATCAAAAATTAATTCATCATGAACCTGTAAAATCATTTTTGATTTAAGTTTTTCGTTTTTAAACTCTTTATAAATATTTATCATGGCAATTTTAATGATGTCAGCAGCAGAGCCTTGTATGGGTGCATTTATAGCATTACGTTCAGCACCGGCTCTCACAAAAGAATTGTTTGAATTAATATCGTTTAAATATCTTTTTCTGCCCGAAATTGTTTCAGAATAACCTTTCTCCCGTGCTTTTTCAATGCTTTTGTCCATAAACTCTTTAACATGTGGGTAGTTTTCAAAATAACTGTCAATTAATTGTTTGGCTTCTTTACGCGGAATATTCAAATTTTGTGATAAGCCGAAAGGCGAAATTTTATAAATAATTCCGAAGTTGGCACTTTTTGCTTTGCTTCTCATTTCTTTTGTTACGGCGGCAATATTAACTTTAAATATTTTTGATGCTGTTGCCGAGTGAATATCCTCATTGTTTTTAAACGCATTTATCATGTGCGGGTCTTGGCTCAATTGCGCCATTATTCTTAATTCAATTTGAGAATAATCTGCCGACAGTAAAAAATGTTGGTTGTCTGTTGGTATAAATGCTTTTCTTATTTCTCGCCCAAGCTCTTCACGAATAGGGATGTTTTGTAAATTTGGATTTTTTGAACTTAACCTGCCGGTTGATGTAACAGCCTGATTAAACGAAGTATGAACTTTGCCTGTCTTTGCATTTATTAGTTTTGGCAAGGCATCAACATAAGTTGTTAATAATTTTTTTAATGTTCTATAGTTTAATATTTCTTTTATTATTGCATGTTTATCAACTAATTTTGAAAGAATTTCTTCGCCGGTTGAATACTGTTTTGTTTTAGTTTTTTTTGGATTTTCAACAATTTTTAATCTGTTAAAAAGCACTTCTCCCAGCTGCTTGGGTGATGAGATATTAAATTCTATTCCGGCAAACTTATAAATTTCTTGTTCTTCTTTTAATATATCTGTTTTTAATTTTTTTGAAAATTCAAATAAAGCTTCAATATTTAATTTTACACCGGCACTTTCCATATCTGCCAAAACTTTAACTAGGGGCATTTCAATACTCTTAAACAAATTATTTAATTGCTTACTGTTAATTTCCTTATTTAGAACCTCTTTTAATTGCCAAGTAAAATCCGCATCTTCACAAGCATAATCTTTAACTTTATCAACAGGCACATCTCGCATGTTCCTCTGATTTTTTCCTTTTTCACCTATTAAGGCTTGTGTTGGTACTTTTGTATAGTTTAAATAAATTTCAGACAAAAAATCAAGGTTATGTCTTAATTCTGGTTGAATAAGGTAATGAGCTATCATTGTATCGAAAAGTTTACCTTTAACATCGATATCATAATTTTTTAAAACCAGAATGTCATATTTAATATTTTGTCCGATTTTAATAATATTCTCATTCTCAAAAATTTGTCTGAAGTTTTCAACAATATTCATTGCTTTGGTTTGTTCCTGAGGGACAGGAACATAGTAAGCTTCGTGTGATTTAATTGAAAACGACATGCCGACTAACTGTGCAATATGCACATCAAGACTTGTTGTTTCTGTATCGAAACAAACTTCTTTTTGTTTCAACAAAAGCGTTATTAAATCATTTGTTTTGCTTTCATCATCAATCAAATAATAATTATGTTTTATTGTATTAATGTTTTCGTGTGTATCGTCAATAATAGAAACGGGGGATTCTTCAATATTATCGAATAAAGAACCTTGAATTGGTTGAGGAGTTACTTTTTGTTGTTGAGTGAAATATCTTTTTGCAAGTGCTCTGAATTCAAATTCATCAAAAAGTGATTTGAGTTTTTTAGTATCAGGATTAGAAATTTTCAGTTGTTCCTCATTAAAAGTAACAGGAACATCAATAATAATTGTTGCTAATTTTTTCGATAATTCAACCTGTTCTTTGAAATTAATTAAATTTTCTTTCTGTTTACCCTTTAAGTCGTTAATGTTATTGTAGATATTTTCAACAGAACCATATTCGCCAATTAGCTTTTTTGCGGTTTTTTCACCCACACCCGGACATCCCGGAATATTATCAACACTATCGCCCCATAAAGCCAAAATATCAATTACTTGTAAAGGATTAGTAATGCCAAATTTTTCTTTAACTTTGTTTTCTCCCCAAATATCTATTCCACTTCCAAAATGTTTTGGTTTATACATAAAAATATTTTTGGAAACAAGTTGAGCGTAATCTTTGTCAGGGGTTACCATATAAGTTACGAAACCTTTTTGTTCTGCTTCTTTTGCCATTGTGCCAATAACATCGTCTGCCTCAAACCCTTGTTTCTCAATAATCGGAATATTAAAAGCTTCAATTATATCTTTAATATAAGGGATAGATTCCCTTAAATCTTCGGGCATTGCTTCGCGGTTTGCTTTATACTCTGAATACATCTCATGGCGAAAAGTGGGTGCATGAACGTCAAAAACAATACCGATATGCGATGGGGTTTCTTTTTTTAAAATATCAATAAGCGAATTTGTAAAACCCAAAATAGCAGAAGTGTTAAGTCCTTTTGAGTTATAAGTAGGGTTTTTTATAAAAGCAAAATATGCTCTATAAATTAATGCGTAAGCATCAAGTAAAAAAAGATTTTTATTTGACATAATGTTTTAATTAAAATTAATTTTTTAGACACGAATTTCACGAATTATCACGAAAAATTATTATTAATTCTAAAATCTAAATTGTTATTGTTAATATAATTAGAAAAATATATTTTTATCTATTTTAAGTATAGTACAAGTTACAGAGTTTTATTATTGATATTATAAAAAAAATCGTTTAAATCATATAACTCCGGATTGTTTAATTGCTGAGATACAAGCAATATGAAAAACAACAATAGAACAATTTAACAATGCTAGAACAGAATTTTTTTTTGTTACATCACTGAAATATCAAGCCATTTAAAAATTTTCTTTAAAGACATTATTCATTATCTTTAGCATACCATTCGGCAAAAGACGTTGCTGTTTCATATAATTTTATGCTATATAATTTAACATTTTTAGGCAAATGTTTTTTTATTCTATTTGCGAAATCAACCACGAGATTTTCAGATGTTGGTTGATAATCAAGTATTATTTTTTTCCCGAATATTTTTTTGTCTTTAAGAATAGATTCAACCTCTTTATTTTTTTTAAACACAAATGCATGATCAAAAAGTTCTACTATTTGCGAATTAACAATATGTTTTAAATCAGAGAAATCTATCAACATTCCATATTTAGGATTGTTGATGTCTTTGATTGTCGTTCCAATTACTGTAACATAAAGTTTATATGAGTGACCATGTATGTTTTTACAAGGACCATCATAGTTCCACAGAGCGTGAGCCATTTCAAAATGAAATTTTTTTGTGAGTCTTATTGTTGGCATTTTCCTAAAAGTTAAGAATTAATATATGTGTAATTTTTATAATATACGAGATTAGTCTGAAAACTATCCGCCAGTAGTCGGATAATTTTTAGTTGATTATTGGTTTTTATAATAACTATTAGGCTATGTTTAGTGCGGGATTAAATTGCACTTCCCTTTCAAACCGTTACGATGTTTATTTATATTTATTTACTTTTCATTTTGTTCTGAAATCCGCATTAAATATAGCTTTTGTTGAACTAAATCCCGCCAAGCGGGATAACTTTTTACAAAAATAAGAAAATAAGGTAAAAAATATGTATATTTGTTATCTTATTTCCCATTAACAAATACAAAAAATTTATTGAAAGCCCATAGATAAATCATCGAATGGATTTATTTCAATCCCGCATGAATCGGGACTTCAAACTCGGCTTTGCAAGCCGTTTGAAGCTTATTTATTACCACACGTTTTTTATTCGTTCGCTAATTCAATTGCTTTTGAAATCAGTTTTGGATTTAACCAAGTTCCCCTTTCCGTAAGTTCATTCAACAACTCACGAATTGATTTTATAAGTCCTTTTTCTTTGGCTTTCAATAAAATACCAACAGTTCCCGTTAAATTTATCTCAAGTCGCTTTGCATACCTTCTATTATTTCATCTAAAATAACCAAATCAGCATTTTGTTCGTTAGCAAGGATTAAAACTTCTGCTTCTCCATCATCCAAGTCAAAGAAGAAAGTTCGGGACTCTTTATTTTTAATTCTTTCTATTTTAATCCAGTTTACTAACGAAAGATTTTGATAATAAGGTTTGTCTTTCCCCTTTTCTATTTCCTGAAAAACGGCTCTTGGAATAATAACCGTTCCATAAATTTCTTTCAATAATTCAAGTTTGTCAATCTTCAATAATGAAAGAATAGGTGTTGTATTAGATATTATCTTACGCATTTTTATAGTCAGATTCTAATTCATTTTCAAGTCCTTTATAAAAATATGACACATTGTATCTTTCCAACAATTCAAGAAAATCAACACGAGTAATATTTAATAATTTAGAGGCAAATCCTGACGATATTTTTCCTAATTCATAAAGTTTAATTAATGATATAGTTTTCATTTCGCTTTCAAATTCAGTAGTTCCCATTTTTAATGAAAAGGCTAAAGCTTCCGGATATGATATTGATATTTGTCGTTCCATAATATTTTTTTATTTCTACAAATTTAAACATTTTTTATTTATTATCAGCTTATATTTAAAAGTTGCTGATGTTTTTAAAATGTGTGGTAACCATGCTTATAACCTTTAATCTTTTGTCAGCTCGTATGTTTGCAAAGGTAATTAAAAAGGAGCATTTTATTATTAATTTTGTAGTTTAGTAATTTAAAATTGGATAAGGCAAGAAATCACAAACGATAGTGTATCATCCCTTAAATAGGGAGGCTAAATTTTTGATGATATTTTTTTTATCGTATTTCTCGGCATTAGTCTAAACGCACGAATCAATCATTTTCTTCCCAAATCAATTTTTTTCCAAACCCCAATCTGTTATCTGTCAATTTAACAAACGACAGTTTAATTACCCATAATTTTGTATTCATTAATATGGCAAAAGGAAACCGCTTTAAGTAACTTCTCTTGGCTTTTTTTAATATTTCATCGTGCGGTTCAAATATTTTTCCGGCAAATTGAATCCCTTGAATTTTCCCCACAACAATAGTCTCTAAAACAATTGATCCGGCAACATTGTCCTGCAACAATATGTCTTTTATATGTTTTGTATCTGTGTTGGAAGTAAAGACCAGCATCTTCTCTTCTTCTAAAAAAGAATAAAAGCAATTAGCACAATAAGGATTATTATTATTTGAAGTAGCAAGTGTTAAAACATGATGCTTTTTAATAAATGCCACAATTTTTTTGTCTAAAGCAGTCATAATAAATTTTATTTGTTCTTGCAAATAAACAAAAAATCTGTCAAGTTTGGGTTTAGAATAAACTTCCTTTTTTCAACTAATTGTTATATCTTTGAGTATAAAATAAGACATGACAGGTTTTCAAAACCTGTCATGTCTGCGTGAATTGATACAAACAATAAAAAAAACCTCGCAAATGAAAAAATTTTTAATATTCATCTTTTTAATCATATTAAATTCCTCTGCATTTTCTCATCCCCAAAAAAATGTTGATTATCATTTTAGAAGAAGTTTTATGCCACAAATTAATGTTGGCGAAAGTTATGATATTACCTATCATCGCCTTGAATGGGAAATTGACCCAAACACCTATTATATAAAAGGCTGTGTAACAACGCATTTCACGTTAAAAAACACAACCGATTCTATAAAGTTTAATATGGCAACTGAGTTAGTTGTTGATTCAATCTTATATCATAATTCAAAAATTAATTTCTCTCATTCAAATAACATTTTGACAATTAATTTTTTAAACCAACTCGTTATAAACCAACAAGATTCTGTTTCGATATATTATCAGGGAGAACCGCCTGAAAGCAGTGGCTTTGGAGCATTTACACAAGACTATCACAACCTTATTCCAATAATTTGGACATTATCTGAACCTTATGGAGCAAGAGACTGGTGGCCCTGCAAGCAAAGCCTAAACGACAAAGTAGATTCTATTGATGTTTTTGTTACCACTCCACAAGAATACAAAGTCGCAAGTAATGGAATATTAATTTCAGAGACAATTACAGGAAACCAAAAAATCACACATTGGAAACATCGTCATCCTATTGCTGCATATCTCGTTGCTATTGCTGTTACAAACTATGCAAGCTATTCCGATTATGTTAAATTAAATGATAATGACTCAATAGAAATTTTAAATTATGTATATCCTGAAAATTTAGAAACAGCAAAAGAACAAACCCCTGACATTATTCCTGTTATTGAGTTTTATAATGAGTTGTTTATTACCTATCCGTTTAAAGATGAAAAATACGGACATGCACAATTTAATTGGGGAGGTGGTATGGAGCATCAAACAATGAGTTTTGTTTATAATTTCGGCAAATATTTAATGGCTCACGAATTGGCTCATCAATGGTTTGGCAATTATATTACATGTGGCAGTTGGCAAGAAATTTGGTTAAACGAAGGTTTTGCACGATATTGCGAAGGCTTGGTTCGTGAGCATACTAACGATAATTGGTTATCTTGGAAAACTAACAGAATAACAAATATCACGTGTCAAAAAAACGGTTCTGTTTTTGTTTATGACACTACTTCCGTTTATCGAATTTTTAACACCCGATTATCTTACGATAAAGCTGCAATGGTATTACACATGCTTCGTTGGGAATTAGGCGATTCGGTTTTCTTTCAGTCAATAAAAAACTACCTTACAGATAGCACTTTAATTAATAATTATGCAAGAACCAACGATTTAAAAAGACATTTTGAAACAACCGCAGACACAAATTTAACTCAGTTTTTCACTAACTGGATTTATAATCAAGGGTTTCCTGTTTATACAATAAATTGGTCACAAAACTCTGAAAATATTCTGTCTTTAAATATTGAACAAACACAATCTGACCCTTCTGTTAGTTTTTTTGAGTTAGATTTGCCAATTTATTTCTCCGGTAATAATAATGACACTTTGCTGGTATTCCATAATTCACAACCCTCTCAAGAATTTGTATTAAAACTACCGTTTAATGTGAAAAAAACAACGTTTGACCCTGATAAAAATATTATTACCAACAATACCAATATTATAAATATTAATTCAACCAATTTAAATAAAGATGTCTTTATTTCGCCTAATCCTGTTGTCGATTTTTTAACAATTAAATCAAATACAACAATTTTTTTTAAAGAAATAGCAATATATAATGTTAACGGAAATAAAGTTAAATCATTTAACAATTTTAATTATTCAGACACAATACAAATAAACCTAAGTAACTTAAAATCGGGAAATTATTTTCTGGGCATAAAAACAAAAAAAAGTTATTATGCAAAACTGTTTATTAAAAAATAAAATTATCTGAGCAGAATGCTTGGTATTAACCTGAGTTCGATATAAGGAATATATACAGCTTTAAGCGAGGCTTTTATAGACAAGTCGTATTTTTGCAGTA
>JAUVJB010000073.1 GCA_030592465.1 Bacteroidota bacterium
AAAGTAAAAAGTATTTCAAAATTATTTTTTTCTATATATATATTTTTTTATACTTTAAATTTTTTAGCCTTTAGCTTTTAAAATGATTACCCGCTTAAATTAAGGAAGAACCAAAATATCTAAACAGCATCGAATACAAAAATATAAACACATGAAATCAAAAACAAACGAAATATTTGGAATTAGAGCTTGTATTGAAGCAATAAAATCCGGTAAAGAAATTGATAAGGTTCTTTTAAAAAAAGGATTGCAAGGTGAGCTTTTTCATGAGTTATTTACTTTAATAAAAGAGAGAGCAATACCTTTTCAGTATGTACCAATTCAAAAATTAAACAGAATAACACAAAAAAATCATCAAGGAGTTATTGCTTTTGTTTCAACCATTGAATATCAAAATATTGAAAATATCTTACCTCAATTATACGAACAGGCAAAAGTTCCTTTGTTATTGATTTTAGATAAGATAACAGATGTTAGAAATTTTGGAGCTATTGCACGAACAGCAGAGTGTGCCGGTGTTAATGCAATAATTATCCCAATAAAAGGCTCAGCTCTTATTAATTCTGATGCTGTTAAAACATCAGCCGGAGCTTTGCTTTCAATACCTGTTTGTCGCACAGAAAATCTCAAAGAAACAATTATTTTTTTAAAACAGAGTGGGATACAGGTAGTTGCTGCTACTGAAAAAACTAATGAATATTACTATGATGTTGATTTTAAATTACCTTGTGCAATAGTTATGGGTGCTGAAGATAAAGGTATTTCTAATGATATTATTGATTTGTCTGATAAAACTGTTAAAATACCAATTCTTGGAAATATTGAGTCGTTAAATGTTTCTGTTGCAACAGCAATTATTGTTTATGAGGCTGTTAAACAGCGAATTGAAATTTTATAAGTGAACAAAAAAACAAAAATATCATCTTCATGTGTATTGATATTATTTTCTATAATAATATCAACATCAAATATTCATGCTCAGTTTTATAATGGACTGCAAATGCAATTTGGTAAAAATCGGGTTCAATACATTGATTTTTATTGGCAATATTACCGCTTTGATAAGTTCGATACTTATTTTTATGTTGGTGGTAAAGAGTTATCTGAATATACAGCACAATATGCTTCAAATAGAATTAACGAACTTGAATATAGGTTTGAATATACTCTTGAACGGCGTATAATTTTTATCATCTATAATAAACAATCGGATTTTAAACAAAGTAACATTGGACTAATTACAGGCAATGAAGAATATAATATCGGCGGACAAACAAAAATTATTAATAATAAGGTATTCCTGTTTTTTCAAGGCGATCATCATAAATTTAAACAACAAATTGATGCTGCCATTACAGAGGTTATTCTTCGGGAGATGTTATATGGCGGTAGCATTAAAGATAAACTTACAAGTTCAGCTCTTTTAAATCTTCCGTTTTGGTACGAAAAAGGCTTAATATCATTTTATTCTAAAAAATGGGATTTAGATGTTGAAAATCATATTAAAGATGGCATACTAACAAAAAAATACAAAAAAATTAATCGATTACAAGGCAATGATGCTGTTTATGCAGGACATTCGTTTTGGAAGTATATTGCTGATAATTATGGCGATGCTGTTGTGTCAAACATTGTTTATCTGACACGATTAAGCAAAAATGTCGATAACGGATTTATGTTTGTGCTTGGCATTCCTCTTAAAGATTTATTAATTGATTGGTTTGAATATTACAAAACAAAATTTAATGAAGAAAATAAGGAAAAAAATCTTCCCGAATCAGACAAATTACTTAAAAGAACAAAAAAGGCAAGGGTTTATCAGCAGATAAAAATTAGTCCTGATGGAAATTATATTGCTTACACAAGCAATGAGATTGGCAAATATATTGTATGGGTTTATAATACTCAAACTCATAAGCGAAAACGTATTTTTTCAAGAGGTAATAAATTAGACCAAATAACAGATTATTCTTACCCAATTCTTGCTTGGCATCCTTCCGGTGAGTTTTTTTCAATTATTACTGAACAAAAAGGGAAAATGCTGCTTTCTTATTATATTTTAGACACAAAAAAGATGGAAACTCAAGAACTGTTTTATATTGATAAAATTCTTGACTTTTCTTATTCCGACGATGGTTTGTTTTTTGTTTTTTCAGGCATCAATCATGGGCATACCGATATTTATGTGCATTCGGTAGCTGCAAATTCAAATGAGCAAATTACTAATGACATTGCCGATGATTTAAATCCCCGATTTATTAATAACTCAAACGATATTGTTTTTAGCTCGAACAGAGTTGTTGATTCTATTCCTTTAAATAAAGGTGATTCAATTCAAACCTCCGATTTTTACGATTTATTTATCTATAATTATAATGATAAGTCTAACAAACTTACTCGTTTGTCAAAAACTCCTTATGTTGATGAGCTTAAACCTTTTGAGATAAAGAAAAATGCCTTTTCTTACTTAAGTAATGAAAATGGAATTATTAATCGCCAATTGATTAAGTTTGACAGCACAATATGTCTTGTCGATACAAGCATTCATTATAGATATTTTACAAAAAATTATAGTCTGTCAAACTATTCAAATAATGTACTCGATTACAATGTAAATAAAAAAACAGGGAAATACGGTGAAATACTTTTTTATAATAAGCGTTATCATTTATTTACTGATTACCTTAACACTAAAAAGAATTCGTTTTCAGGCGTTTATAAAAATACTGAATTTCGAAATTCGTTTAATAAATATTTAATAAATAAAGATAGTGTTAGTGAAAATTATTATCAAAGTGAGCAAGAGCCTGATAGTTTGATTATTAAACCAATACAAGATTTTAATGTTGATTCTTCATTTATTGATATTAATAACTATATTTTTGAATTCGAAAAAAATAAATTTTTGTTTAATCTTAACGATAGTATTGATAATCAAGAAGAAACTACAAGGTTTAAATTACCTAAACAATTAGTTTATTTTACTAATTTTTACGCTAACATATTGGTGAACCAAATAGATTTCGGATTTTTAAATTCATCATATCAGGCTTTTACAGGAGGAGCTGTTTACTTTAATCCGGGATTCAATGTCTTTACAAAAATTGGTGCAGTTGATTTGTTCGAAGATTATAAGATTACCGGCGGTATTCGTTTCTCACCCGATTTTCAAAGTAATGAATATTTAGTAAGTCTTGTAAATCTGAAAAAACAAATGGATAAAGAGATTATTTTTCATCGTCAGGCTTTTGAGAGTGCTACACAGTATTTTATCTCAAAAACTCATTCGCATGAATTAATGTATATTCTTAAATATCCGTTTAGTCAGGTATCGTCTGTACGTACAACTGAAATTGTTCGTTACGATAGAACGTCTTATTTATCAACCGATTATGTAAATCTTGCTAAAAAAGCAGATTCCCGTGTTTGGAATGGTTTAAAAGTTGAATATATTTTTGATAACACAATTAGTCGCGGATTAAATCTTTATAATGGTACTCGATTAAAAATTTTTGGTGAATTTTATAAGCAAATTGATAAAAATGTTAATTCCAATTTTTTTGTTGTTGGTGCTGACGTTAGAAATTATTTAAAGATTCATCGTAGTTTGATTTGGGCTAATCGTTTTGCCGCAAGTTCTTCGTTTGGTAACAGCCTGTTAATCTACTATCTCGGTGGTGTTGATAATTGGATTAATCTCTCAACAAAAGTAAGAACTTTTGATAATTCAATTCGTATTGACCCTGATAAACATTATGTTTACCAAACACTCGCTACCAATATGCGAGGATTTACGCAGAATATTCGTAATGGTAATAATTTTGCAGTCTTTAACAGCGAAATTCGCTGGCCTATTATCAGATATTTTGCAAATAGACCGTTAAATTCAGGGTTTTTAACTAATTTTATGATAATTGGTTTTGCCGATATTGGTACTGCTTGGACAGGCAAAACACCATATTCCGGTGAAAATGCTTATAATCATGAAGTTATTACAAATGGACCTATCACTATTATCATTGATAAAGACAATGACCCGATTGTTGCCGGTTACGGATTTGGTTTGCGAAGTCGTTTGTTAGGTTATTATGTGCGTGCTGACTGGGCTTGGGGCGTTGAAAATTACGTGATATTGCCTCGTATTTTTTATCTTTCATTAAGTTTAGATTTTTGATTAATTTTAATGTTTCTTTAATAAAACAAGGTATTAAAAGAATAATATTATAACTTATTGCCTTTGTGCTAAGAATTAAATGCCACCAAGACACCAAGAAAAAAAATATAACATTGTGTCTTTGTGTCTTTGTGGCAAAAATAGACTTTTCGGAAAAACTCACAATTTAACAATTTATCTTATGATTCTAATAAATAAAATAAAACAATTAGCCGACAATTATTTTAACGATATAGTTAAAATACGTCGTTACATTCATCAAAATCCCGAATTGTCGTTTAAAGAGTTTAACACCTCAGATTATATTGCTTCACAACTTGAGCAGGAGAATATTAATTTTAAAAAAGGCTTTGTCAAAACCGGTATAGTTGCTGAAATCAAAGGGAAAAATCCAACAAAAAGAACTATTGCACTGCGTGCTGATATGGACGCTTTACCAATAATTGAAGAAAACGACATCTCATATAAATCACAAAATAATGCAATGCATGCTTGTGGGCACGATGTTCATGTAGCATCGTTAATAGGAGCAGCAAAAATATTAAATAATTTAAAATCGGAATTTGAAGGAACCGTAAAACTAATTTTCCAACCGGGAGAAGAGCTTTTGCCCGGTGGTGCAAAACAAATGATTGAACAAGGAGCTTTAAACAACCCGACACCCGATATTGTTATTGCACAGCATGTTCTGCCTGAACTTCAGGTAGGTACTGTAGGTTTTAAAAAAGGTAAATATATGGCTTCGTCCGATGAAATATATATTACTGTTAAAGGAAAGGGCGGTCATGCTGCCATGCCAAATAAAACAACCAATATTGTTCTTGTTGCATCGCAAATTATTGTTGCTCTTCATCAAATGATTGAAAGAGAAACGCCGGCATCGGCATCAACAGTTTTGGCGTTTGGGAAAGCTGTTGCTAATGGTGCTACTAATGTTATACCCGATGAAGCTAAAATTGAAGGAACTTTCAGGACATTGGACGAGGCGTGGCGACAAAAAGCTCACCATGAAATAAATAAAATTGCTAATTCAATAGCTAAAAACAAAGGTGCCGAATGTAAAATAAATATTGTTAAAGGTTATCCTGTACTAAATAATGATGTTGCAGTAACCGAAAAAACTATTGCTTTGGCTAATCAATATTTGGGCAAAAAAAATGTGATTGAGCTTGGACAAAGAATGACATCCGAAGATTTTGCTTATTATTCGCAGATTTACCCTTCAACATTTTACCGACTTGGAATTAGTAATAAAGAAAAAAACATTTCTTCAAAGCTGCATACTTCTACTTTTAATATTGATGAAAATGCTTTAAAAATTGGAATGGGACTAATGGCATGGCTTACAATTTCGTTGCTAAATGAATAATATTAATGTTTTTATATATTTATTTTTGTAATTTAACCATAACGTAAACCTTCCAGTGTTTGAAAGATCTGGAAGAGTTGGATTAAAAGCTTGTAAAAAGGTTTAAGTTGAAAACATAAACCATAGTAGTGGCATGGCTTACAATATCGTTATTAAATGAATAACATTAATAAATTTTGAGTCTGATTTTCAAAATTTTTAAAATTTGGAAAATCTATAATTTTATCCGGTGCTCGTTTGTAACTTAAACCGGAATATAGACCTTCCAGAATCTGAAAGACCTAAAAGAGTTGAATTAACTTATAACCAAATCCATTCTTATATCATATTTGTCGTGAGGAATTTTCTCTAATAATTGAAAATTAAAACAAATACCAATCTTCTTCGCTTTTGATGTTTTCAGCAACTTGTCATAATAAGCTTTACCTCGCCCCATTCTGTTGTTGTGTTTATCAAAAGCAACACCCGGAACAACAATTAGGTCAATATTGTTTTTATTATTAAAAGTTTCACCATCAGGTTCAAGTATGCCATATCTGTCACCGGCAATTAAATTTTTCGTTCCCGTAAATTTTTTCAAAATCAATTCATCGCCGGCAACCGAAGGCAGAATTATTTTTTTCTTATATGCCCATTTTATTACAAAGTCGTGTGTAAAAACTTCATCTGTCATCGACCAATAAAGCATAACTGTATCGGCATTTATAAAGATTTGATTTTGTTCAAGTTTTAAAAGGATATTTTTTGAACGTGATTTTTTTTCTTCAAAGCTGATTTTTGCTTTAAGTGCTTTTATCTTTTTTCTTAAAGCGTTCTTTTCTGTATCTATCATTTTAATAATATAATATTACATCTACTTGGAGTTAGTATAGAAAATGCTTCTTTGATAAAATTTTAAATTTTTGATTTAAAGATTAATGCGTTGATAATTAATAAGTGCAACCAAATCTCAAATCAAAAATCTCAAATCTGAAATATATATCACGGTTTATATTTTGATAAATTTAGAATTTTTTGGCTGTCGTTTTCATGCATCAGCTTTTTAAGAGTAACATTTTTGTTATTATTCATATATGCTTTTACTATTTGCCAACCCATCCATATTCCTGTTCGTGCCGGAGATTCTTTTGAAAAATCAGATGTAAAAGGTCCATGGTCTGTATATCTTTTTATTTCCATATAATCAGACGAAAAAAGCAGGTTGTTCTCAATTAAATAAGTCCATATTCTTTTTTCATTTTTAATGCACCAACCAAGCTGTTGTGTTTTAAATGCTATTTTTATTGAGTCAGGAGAGTTTGGCAGCATTGCATCAATAAAATATTGTATCTTTCCGCGATAAATTATATGACTGAGTAAGTTATCAACTGTATCTTTATTAGGAAACTCGGTTATTGCCCATGCTTGCATACAGTCAGGTATAATATAATTCTTACTCATTTTATATCGCATATACACAGGTAATTGTAATCTTTCATAAAAAGAACAATTTTTGCCAAGATATTTATCAAGACCAATGCCAAGCAATTTTTCATCTGTAACAATCGATTGATTGAAACCTGAAATATATGTATAAATTTTCGGTATATCTTTTTGCGGGAAATAATATTTATAATGTTTAAATGCTTCGGTTAAATCATCTTTTATAAAGTCAATATCAGAAAATGTTTTCTCTGTTTCTTTATACACTTGTGTTATTGTATAATCAGTTAAAAATCCTTGCAGATAATCAGAATAATTTCTGTTGTTTGTGCCGCCAATATTTATAATTTTATAATTAAAGAGTTGAAAAAAATTACCATACTTTTTTTCAAGTTTTGGTATGTAATAATTAAGACTATCTTTATTTATTGAAAACAACTCTTTATCAAAACGATTTATTTGTAGATTTATCTTAATATTTGAAACATTGACATCAAATTTGTTCCTTTTACACGAAACAGTGATTAGCGAGCCAATAATCAGTAGTATAAATATATATTTGTGCATCGGTTATTTTGGTTTTATGTAATAATATTATAACTGTAAAAAAATAAAATTAATCTTCTTTATAACTTTAATAAAGAAAAAATTTTTATAAAATAAATTTTACTATTTTTGCTAATAAATAACTAAATATATCCAAATTTATCAAACGAATTTTAATAAACAAAATTATGAAAAATCGAGCAAATTTTTTTAAAGCATTAATAATAATTTTTTTATTTTTTTTTACAAACACAACATTTTCACAAGGCTTAAGATTAGGATTTGTTGCCAGTCCTCAATTGTCTTGGATGAGTTCTGATATTAACAAAGTAAAAACAGATGGAAATAGGTTTGGTTTTGATTTTGGTTTAAATGCAGATGTTTTCTTTGCAAAAAACTATGCCCTTGCAACAGGTCTAACTATTAATAATACAGGAGGTAAACTTAATTATTCCGATCCTGTTTCACTTAAAGCTTCTGATTCTGTTTATAATTTTGCAGAAGGTACAACAATTGATTATAAATTACAGTATATTAAATTACCGGTATCAATTAAATTAAAAACAAATCAAATAGGTTATTTTACTTATTACGGCAGATTTGGTTTAACCCCTCAAATACTTATTGGTGCCAAAGCCGATGTGTCTTCCCATGATATTAGTGATGTTAATATTATTGATGAAATAACATTCTTTAATCTTGCTTATAATGTTGGAGCAGGTCTTGAATATGCAGTAGGTGGCAGCACTGCCATTACTTTTGGAGTGATTTATACTAAGGGCTTTATTGATGTAACAAAAAATAACAATAATGCTAATGATAAGGCTGTTATTAATAGTGTTACATTTAAACTTGGTGTTTTGTTTTAGATAGAAAATCTAACTTGAGATAATTTGTTTTTTATTCGGCTCCTTACGATAATTTAGGAATCGTATTTTTTGATATATTTATCTTCATTCTTTTTCTTTATACTTTTGGCTTTTATCCCGTAACAAATCAACAAATGAAAATAGCATTAGCACAGTTAAATTATCATATAGGTAACTTTGAGTTAAATGTTTCAAAAATTAATTCATTAATTTTTAGGCAAAAAATTACAAATTCATTTTTATTTTGATATCGCATTTTGCGATATCAAGTTTTAAAATAATAAAATGTAAATGCAAAAAGGTGAAAATAATTTAATGATACCAAATGAAGTATTAATGAATAAAATATTCCTGATACGCGGACAGAAAGTGATGATTGATAGTGATATGGCAGAATTGTATGAGGTGGAAACAAGACGTGTAAACGAGCAGGTAAAAAGAAATATTGAAAGATTTCCTATTAACTTTATGTTTCAGTTAACAAAAGAAGAATTTGACAACTTGAAATCGCATTTTGCGACATCAAGTTGGGGTGGTAGAAGAAAACTCCCGTATGCTTTTACAGAGCATGGTATACTTATGCTTGCAAATGTATTAAAAAGTGATAGAGCAATAAAAATGAGTATCCGTATTATTGAAGTCTTTATAAAAATTCGTGAAATGTTACTAACAAACAAAGATATTTTATTACGACTTGAAAAAATTGAACAAACAATTACAAAACATGATAGTAATATACTTATAATTTTTGAATACCTAAAACAATTAGAACAAGCTAAACAAGAGCTGTTAAACCATAAAAAAAGAAAAAGAATAGGTTTTTAAAATTTAAAAAATGAGTAGAAAATAGGAAATGTTGTATCCTTTTAAAAAAAAATGATATAAAGCAAAAACTGTAAATTGGAGACTGAAAACAGCGAACAAAAGGGTTTGTCCTTGGTTGCCAAAAATAAGAGCCAAAAAACTTAATATTTAGTATGTAGAGCGATTAGGTATAAAATTATTTTACTATTGTGTTTTTAGGACTTACTTTTTCTTTATACTTTTGGCTTTTATCCCGTAACAAATTAACTCATGAAAATAGCATTAGCACAGTTAAATTATCATATAGGTAACTTTGAGTTAAATGTTTCAAAAATTATTAATTCAATAAAAAAAGCCAAAAAAGATGATGTTGATTTGGTGATTTTTTCTGAATTATCTGTTTGTGGCTATCCTCCTTACGATTTATTAGAACAGGAAGATTTTATCGACAATTGTAACAAGGCTGTTAATCAAATTGCCGAACAATGTTTTGATATTGCTGCTATTGTTGGTGCACCAAGTATTAACCCAAGCAAAAAGGGGAAAAATTTATTCAATTCCGCTTTCTTTTTGTCAGAAGGAAAAATCCGGCATATCTTTAATAAATCTCTTTTGCCCACTTATGATGTCTTTGATGAATATCGTTATTTTGAACCTAATGCCGATTTTAATATTATAAATTATAAAGGTAAAAAAATTGCTGTTACTATTTGCGAGGATTTATGGGACAAACAACCTGTAAATAATCTATTTGCAAAAAATCAAATATATCTTAACTCTCCGATGGATGAAATTAATAAGCTTAATCCTGATTTTGTTGTAAATATTTCTGCTTCACCATTTTCTTACCGTCAATCTGATTTCCGAAAAAATATTTTAATCAATAAAGCGAGAAATTTTAATATTCCTGTTTTTTATGTTAATCAAGTTGGTGCACAAACAGAGTTGATTTTTGATGGAGGTTCAATGGTCATTAATTCTTCGGGTGAGATTGTTGAAACACTTCAATTTTTTAAAGAGGATTATAAAGTTTTTAATTTATCGGAAATTAATAAGTATAGTAAAATAAATTTTAAAGAGCAGGATAAACCGATAATCGAAAAAATTCATGATGCATTAGTCCTTGGTATTCGTGATTATTTTGAAAAAATGAATTTTAAGCAGGCAATATTAGGTTTGTCCGGAGGTATTGATTCTGCTGTAACATTAGTGCTTGCTGTGCATGCACTTGGTAAAAATAACGTCAGAGTATTATTGCTTCCCTCAAAATATTCATCATCACATTCAGTAACCGATGCTGTTGATTTGGCTAAAAACCTTAATATTAAGTACGAAATTATTAGCATAAAAGAGATTACTGAAATTTTTGACAAAACATTAACCCCGATTTTTAAAGGTTATGAACCTGATATTACCGAAGAAAATATACAGGCAAGAATTAGAGGAGTGTTATTAATGGCTCTTTCAAATAAATTCGGTAATATTTTGTTAAACACAACAAATAAGAGTGAAGCAGCTGTTGGTTATGGAACTCTTTATGGCGATATGTGTGGTGGCATGGCTGTTCTCGGCGATGTTTACAAAACAGATGTCTTCAAATTAGCTCATTTTATTAATAGGAACACTGAAATAATACCGAATAATACAATTATTAAACCACCTTCTGCTGAATTACGTCCTGACCAAAAAGATACGGATTCTTTGCCTGATTATGATGTGCTCGATAATATCTTATATCAATATATTGAGCTGAAACAATCAGTAAATCAAATTGTTAAGCAAGGTTATGACGCTGAATTAGTTAAAAAAATAATTAGCTTAGTTAACAGGAATGAATATAAACGATTTCAAGCACCTCCAATATTACGAATTTCCTCAAAAGCATTTGGACTAGGTCGTAAAATGCCGTTAGTAGCTAAGTACTGATTTTTTATTTGCTCTATTTCATTAAGTCAATCTAATCATCAAAATCTAAAACACAAATTTTATTTACAATTACAATGCAAAAAAAACACATTCAAATAATTACAAGTGAATTATCGCTTTCGGGCGAACAAGTTGAAAATACTGTTAATTTGTTAAGACAAGGAGCCAGCATTCCATTTATCAGCAGATATAGAAAAGAATTAACCGGTAATTTGGATGAGGTGCAGATTAAGTCAATTTCAACAAGACTGTTGAAGTTAGAAGAAATTGAGAAAAGAAAAGATGCAATACTAAAATCAATAAAAGAACAAGATAAATTAACTGATGAATTAAAAAATAAAATAGATAAGACTTTTGATTTGAACGAATTAGAAGATATTTATCTGCCATTTAAACGAAAAAGAAAAACTCGGGCAACAATTGCAAATGAAAAAGGGCTTGAGCCGCTTGCTCAAATTATTATGAAGCAAAATATTGTAAACGTTTATTCAAAAACCGAAGAGTTTATCAATGATGAAGTTAAAACGCCGGAAGATGCATTAAGCGGGGCAAGAGATATTATTGCAGAATGGGTAAATGAAAATCAAATAGTACGAAAAAAAATACGTTTATTATTTAACAGGAGTGCAATTATTAAATCGAAAGTTATAAAAAGCAAAAAAGAACAAGCCGGCAAGTATGTTGATTATTTTGATACCGAAGAACCTCTTAATCGATGTGTGTCTCATCGTTTGCTTGCTATACGAAGAGGAGAGGCTGAAGGTTTTTTAAGAGTGTCAATATCAATTCAGGAACAAGATGCTTTTGATTCTCTTGAGAGAATTTTTATAAAAAGTGATTACGAAGCAGCCGAACAAATTCGTATGGCTGTAAAAGATAGCTATAAACGATTAATTTATCCGTCAATTGAAAACGAGTTTAATAATATTTCGAAAGAAAAAGCTGATGATGAGGCTATAGCTGTTTTTAGCGGAAATTTGCGACAACTTTTATTATCACCGCCGTTAGGTCAGAAACGCGTTCTTGCAATTGACCCGGGTTTTAAAACAGGTTGCAAAATTGTTTGTTTAGACCAACAAGGTAACTTATTACACAATGAAACAATTTATCCGAATAAACCACAACAGGAACATAAAATGGCAGCAAAGAAGATAGCCTCTTTGGTTAATGCTTATAATATTGAATCTATTGCTATTGGTAACGGAACAGCAGGTCGCGAAACAGAATATTTTGTAAAAAATCTTAAATTAGACCGAAAAGTAAATGTGTTTGTAGTAAGTGAAA
>JAUVJB010000108.1 GCA_030592465.1 Bacteroidota bacterium
AAAATAATATTTTTTTCATCTGTTTAAATTTTTATTATTTTATTAATAATTATTTACAAATATAAAAGAATTAAATAAGTAATGAGTAAATTTCGGGACGAACTCATTTTATAGGTACGCAAAATGGTTTATATTAATTGGATTGAATTACAAACTTAATCCATAAAATGTTTCGTTCTTTCTTAATTTAAGTGGGTAATCAAATTTGCCACCCTGATATACTTTGTTCCTTTTAAAGGCTAAAGTAAAAAGTATTTCAAGATTATTTTTTCTATATTTTTTTCTTACTTTATACTTTGAATTTTTTAGCCTTTAGCCTTACTTATCCTCAATAATTCATATTTTTTTTTATATTTTTACTTTATTCTTTTACCCACTCTAAATCATACAGAAACAAATGTTTCCATTTAGACACTAAACTCATTATTCAAAAAGTTCAACAATATTTTCAATTGTAAGTTTCTTAAACGGATTATTTGAGTTAATGAACAAATCGGCTAATTGTGATTTTCTTTTTTGCAATTGAATTATTTTTTCTTCAATTGTCTCACTTGAAATAAATCGGTAAACAAATACTTTTTTATTTTGCCCAATACGATGAGCACGACTAATTGCCTGATTTTCAGCAGCGGGGTTCCACCACGGGTCAAGTAAAAATACATAATCGGCAGCATTCAAATTCAGCCCGACACCTCTTGCTTTTAATGAGATTAGAAATACTCTTGTGTCTTTATCATCCTGAATTTTTTTTATTACTTGTTCTCTATCTTTGGTTTTTCCTGTTAATATAGAATATTTAGTGTTTGTTGCGTCAAGATACTTGGCAAATAAATCAAGATGCTTTGTAAATGATGAGAAAACTAATACTTTATGATCTTCGGAAATCACATTCTCAATATTTCTTGTAACATCATCAAATTTGCCTGAATCAAAACTATAATCATCATCAACTAACACAGGGTGATTGGCTAACTGTCGAAGTTTTGTTAATGCCTGCAATACAACAAATCTTGATTTCTCAACACCTTTTTGCTCAATGTTTTCTAATACTAAATTTCTGATTTTTGATTTTTCTTCTTCATAAATATGTTTCTGATTATCAGTCATTTTGCTAAAAAGTATCTGCTCTGTTAAATCAGGCAAATCTTTTGCAACTTCTTGTTTTGTTCTTCTTAAAATAAACGGATGAATTAATGTTTGTAATTCTTTTTGTTGTATCTCATCGTTATTTTTTTCAATAGGTATTACAAATTTGTTTTTGAAAAAATTCAGATTGCCTAATATACCGTCATTTAAAAAATTCATCTGAGACCAAAGGTCAATTAAAGAGTTCTCAATTGGTGTTCCTGTTAACACAAGTTTATGCTTTGAGTCTAACTCTGTAACCGATAAATATATTTTCGATTTTGGATTTTTTATAATCTGACTTTCGTCTAAAACGATGTAGTAAAAAGTATATTTTTTTAAAAATTCAATGTCATTTCTAATTATCCCGTAGGTAGTTAAAACAATATCGTAATTTTGGAAATTGTTCAGATTTTCTGTTCGGTTATTACCAATATATTTATATACTTTAAGTTGAGGTGTGAATTTTTTTATTTCGTTTGCCCAATTATGTATTAACGACGATGGCATTACTATTAACGAAGTGTTTAGTTCATTGTCGGAATCCTGAAAAAATGATAATTGTTGAGTAGTGGTTGTTAAGTTTTGGGTAATTGTTTCATTTGTTTTCGATTTTAGTAACAACGATAATGTTTGAATTGTTTTTTCCAATCCCATATCATCGGCAAGACAACCACCAAAATTGTTTTTTTGCAAATAATACATCCACGATAAACCCTGCGTTTGATAAGGACGCAATTTTGCTTGTAATTGAGGTGGTTGTTCAATTTGTATTTTTTCTTGGTTTAATAAGTCTTTAAAATCTAAAAGATATTTTTTATCAACACTTTCAATATTCTCGTTTAATAATTGAAAATGATATTTGTTTAGCATTATAGCATCTTTATCTTTTTTACTGAAAAGAAATATATCCGTATATTTTGAAAACCATTCTTCAGGAATAATCACTATCTCTTTGTCAGGTAAAATATATTCCCGTTTGCCTGATAATATATGATTTCGTAATTTTGAAAACGGAATTTTATATTTACCGATTGTTACTATACCCTTAATGTCAAACCAATCTTTATCGTTTTTTATTTTCAGATTAAGTTTTATTGTTCCAATACAATATTTTTTTTTGTAAAAATTTTGATAAATAATAAATCCGTTTTCAATTATTTTATGACGATTATTATTGATAAAATCAATTAATCGATAAACATTTTTTTCATCTTTTTTTTCGTTTGCAACATAAAAATTTATATTGTCTTTTGTCTGCAAACCTAAATCAATCAATGTGTTAATATGATTAAGCTCAAATGTTTTATCCCTAAAAATTTTAATAAATTTGTACCTGCCGGCATTATTGTTTAATGTAATAAAAACATTAGAAAGGTTGTTAAATAGAATTATCCTGTTGTTATACCGAAATTTTAAAACCAATACCGGTTCCGTTTTTAAATTTTGTTCAACAGATAAAATTGGTTTTATCTCCGGTTTTGTTTCAATAATATCAAAGCCGGCAGCATTAATTTTATATTTTTTGATGCTGTTTAAAGCAAATGTCTCAAACCATTTTTTTTCAGAATTTTTTGGTACGAGTATGTGTGGTTTATTAAAAAAAGGCACTAATTTTTTCCCGTCAACATCGGTAAAAGTATAAATTTTATTATTTAGTATTAAACTGCAGGGAGAATTTGTAATAATAACAGGGTTTCTGTCGGTAAGTGTTATTTCTGTGTCATCTTGTTGAATAGATATGTAATATTTTGTTTCGTTATCTGCTTTGATAATGTTAAAAACCGTTTTGGCATCATCTTTGGAAAGCAAAATTTCGTCGCTGTCGTAAATGTTATTATAATTTTTAGTTGACCTGAAAATTCTAATGTCTGTTTCTTTAAGTATATCAATACATTTAACAAGACGTCTTTCAATATATGGTCTTATTTGTTTCGTAATCAGCTCTTGCGATACTGTGGCGTATAAGTCTTTAAAACTCTGCTTATTTTTTGAAAAAACTTTTAATAAATTTCTGTCACTATACTCATCAATAATTTTTACTAATTGTTTTTCTTTTTCTGAAAAATTCAGTTCATAATTTTCAACATCTTCAAAGTTTATTTTTTCTTGAATTGTATAAAACGATTTATTTTTTTTTACAATATATGGTATTGCAATAAGTCCAAACTTCCTGTGTTCACTAACAGCTATTATAAAATATTTATTCATTTTTTAAAATTTAATATGTGTCAAAGATTTTCAAAATCTTCAAGATTTGGAAAATCTATCACTCATTGGAAATTTGGTCTTTTTCACCACCGCTCTTTCGGATTTGTAATCCGAAAGAGCGAGAAAATCTAAAATCTAAAATCTAAAACCTTCAGTTTTTAAAATTTGAGTTACTTTTTCACGAAAATCACCCTGAATAATTATTTCACCATCTTTAACACTGCCGCCAACGCCACATTTTGTTTTCAAAATTTTTGCAAGATTTTTTAAATCTTCTGTTTTTCCTGTAAAACCTAAAACTAATGTTACAATTTTTCCTTTTCGTTGTTTTTTGTCTAATTTTATTTTTAATGATTGCTTTGATGGCTTTAAAGTTTCCGGTTCGCTTGCTTCATCATATTCATAATCAAAATTTTGATTTGTTGAATAGACAATACCTGTTTTTTGCTTTTTGTTTTTTTTCGACATTTGAAAAGTTTTTTACAAAAATATATAAATTTTTGTATTTTATATTCATGGATTTTTCAAATCTTTATAATCGTTCTTCGGTTTAAATTTGCAATTTAAACCGGTTGATATGGTTCTAAATATGCCGGATTTTTAGAATCCGGCATATTTGTACTTTTAACAGGGCGAAGATATGAATGTCCAAAATTGTAAAATTATAATAATCAGCCATATTTTAATGTAAAGTAATAGGTAGTTAATACCTATAAATTATTATTTTATGTAATATTATTGTTTTTATTATCGTAAATTTGCTGAATTTATTATTTTTATAAGTTAAAACTAAAAGTTCATTCTATGTTTTAGTTATAAATAATAATCAATAAAAAATTACTTTTATCAAAGTATATACGGTGTTAAAGTAAAAAATCAAACGATTATTATTATATAACGTAAATTTATATAAAAGGAATTATTTACTTAAAATAAAATGTTATGAAAAAGTATTTACTTTTATTGTTAAGCTTAATATTTTTTACTGGTTATTCATTTGCACAAACTACCTATTATTCTCAGGGAACCGGTAATTTTAGCACATTAACTAATTGGGAAGATGGCAGTAGTAATAATCCAGCTGCAACAGATTTAACTAATGGTTCAAATACATTTATTATACAAAATACTCATACCATTACAGTTGACACTTCTGTAAATGTATCTGTATTAACAGTTACCGGCACACTCACAATAGGTGATAACACAACTGCACGTAATATTATTAGTAGTTCATTCACTGTTAATGCATCAGGTGTTGTGAATGTTGGAAATTTTGATGCAACACATTCCATTCAATTAAAAGGAACACTTACTAATAATGGTTCAATAGATTTACGCAATTCGTCTGCCCAGGTTGCAAATGTTGTTCTCGACGGTACTTTTTCAATAACAGGTTCGAATACTTCGACTTTTAACGGTTTAACTTTTAATTCAGGGACAGTAACAGCTGGAGTTGTATTAGATGTTGACGGACCTTTAACAATAGAATTAGGCGCTACATTTACACCGGGAACATACTCGCACAAAGTTGCAGATAATTGGACAGCAACAGGAACATTTACTTCTTCCGATGATGGAACAATTGAAATGGATGCTCCTCTGGTTCAGTCAATTTCAGAAGATGCAACATTTAATAATCTTACTTTTAACGGAGGTAGTGTTGCTTCAATAGGAGGTAATATCACTGTAAATAAAAATTTAATAATTACAAATAATACTTCGGTTGTAACTTCTGCAACCAACAGATTTAATGGTGATTTTACCGTAGCCGACGGAAGTAGCTATAAAGCTAACGATGGTTATGCTTATTTTTACGGAACTTCTGCTCAAAGTATTAATATTGTTGATAATAATGCAGAATTCGATAGAGTGTATTTTCGTTATGCAGGTTTAAAAACAATTTATGGCAACCTTACTGCTAATGATTATTGTCTAATCTATAGCGATGCCACAGTTGCTGACGATGGTGATACTCATAATCAAACTTTTGGCAATGGCTTTTCTTTAGAAGGTACTTGTAATTTTTCAGGCACAGTTACCTTAACAGGTGGTACTGTTAGAGATTACCATGATAGTACTTTTACAGTAGGTGCTAATGTGGTTGTTGATGGTAATGTATGGCTTTATAGAGGTCATACAATGAACGTTAATAATGACTTTACAATTAATTCAGGCTATTTTGTTATTCAACAAGAAGCAGGAGCAACAGATACAATCGATTCTAAATTAATTGGTACTGCAGGTCATACATTCACAGTAAAAGATAATGCATCTTTATATTTGAGAGGAACAGACAATTTCCCGACAGGTTTTGGTACATATACTTTTGAAGATGATTCTTGGGCAAGATATGATGCAAATATTCCTCAAACTGTTCGTGGTGGAATTACTTACGGTTATCTTTATCTTTATAGAAATAAAAAAACAGTTGACGAGGCTTTAGATATTAATCACAATTTATATGTTTATGCTTCAAATACTGATTCTGTTTATTTAGATTTAGGAAATTATAATCATACTCTTGCAGGTAATTTATATGATAACTATGAAGACGGTCATCCTGAACGTACTTCATGGATAACTGCTTCGGGAGGTGATTTCACTTTTGATGCAGCTGATTTAAACCAATATTTTTATGCTCGTACTGCCGGTACTTATACATTTAATAATCTTATTTTTACAAATACCGCACCTACCGATGAACGCACAAAATATTTAGACGGCAATATTTATGTAAACGGTGATTTAACTATTACTAATTCAACCGACAATTCTTCAATGGCTTTGATATTTGATATTAACAAAAACGAGATTGACAACTCGGGAGGTACGGGTACTTTTACTATTGGAAGCAATGTGGAATTAAGAACAAGCGGGAGTAATAATTTTCTTAATTCAATGAATACCTTTAATGTATTTAGTTTGGATGTAAATAGTACAGTTCGGTTTGATGGTCGTATTGAAGATAACGTTGCAACACAAAATATTCCGTGTACATCAATTGAATATGGAAACATTAAATTATACGGAAATGGGAATAAGATTGTATGGGGTACATTAATTATGAAAGGTAATATTAGTCGTGAGGGATATACCCCTGTGTTAAAACTAATTGGAGCGTCCGGAGTTGAAATTGCCGGCAATTGGGATTTAGGGACTGCTTATACTGATATTACAAGTTCAGCAACAGTTACTTTTAATGGCACAGACCAAATTATTAGCGCTTCAAATTTCGGAAATGTAATTTTTGCAGGTTCCGGTACTAAATCTATTGATGGTAATTTATATATTTCAGGCAATGTTACAATAAATAATGGACTTACTGTTAATGCCGATAACAGATACTTAGAAGTTGCAGGTAACTGGAACAATGGAAGCACAGGTATCTTCACTCAATCATCCGGTCGTGTTACTTTTAATGGTTCGGGACTTCAAAAAATATCTGTTGACAAAGGAAATGGTAGTGCATTCTATGACTTGTATATTGATAAAGATGCTAATGATACTCTTCAAACTTTAACTGATTTTATTGTTACCCGCCATTTTAGATTTACTGAAAATAAAGGCGATTTTGATTTAGGTTCTGATACTCTTTTTGTAGGTGGTGATTGGTATATTTATAATGGTTGTCATTTTATTCACAACTCTGACGCAGTAATTGTTTTTAATGGTAATACCGAAGAACAGCTTATTAGAAATTATAATGACAGCACTCAATATTGTACACTTGAGTTTACGGGTAGCGGTGTTAAAAGATTATATCAGGAACCCTTTGATATTAATGGCGATTTTATTATGGATAATGCTACTGTAGTAGCCGAATGGTTCGAAATACGTGTTTCAGGTGATTGGGTTAATACAGGAGGCAGTTTTTCACATAACAGAACTGTTATTTTCGATGGTGGAGATCAAACAATTGACGGCTCAACTTTTCATGATGTTAATTTTAGCGGAACAGGAACTAAAAAATTAAATGGGAATATAACTTTAAACGGTTGGTTAAAAATTGATACTACGGCTACTCTTGATGTAAGTCCCGATGCTGGTACTACTTCTTACGATATTTCTGTTGAAGAGCAATGGTATAATAATGAGTGGAATGCAGACAGCACTGAAACAGGTATATTTATCCCTCGTAAAGGAAATGTTATTTTTGTCGGTGGCTATTCAAACATTTACACAGGCGACTCTATTGATGCAACCGGTAATGGCAGAACCGGAAAACAATTTTATGACCTCGAAATAAACAACAGCGATATAAATATTTATACTCGTCTTTATCCTATTCATGATGGTGCAATAAAATTAGAAGGTAACGATTTAAGAGTTTTACACGATTTCACTATTGATAATGGACTTTTTTATACTTACTGGAATGATGTTTATGTTGGCGGGGATTTTAGAAATACAGGCGGTAATTTTAATCAAAATACTTATTATACTAAAAATGGCAAACTTACTCTCGAAGGTGCTTCGGGATCAGAAAGCCCTTATGATTTTGACGCAGGTGATTATTACACAATCCGCCAAACAAATGTTATTGGTGGCGGTACTTATAATCTAATTAATAATCTTACTTTAATAGATAGTCTTGTTGTTGATAGTGGTACTTTTAATTTAAATCATCACCAACTAAATATGGATGCTAGTACCGGAGACCTTACAATTAACAGTGATGGTACTTTACTTATTGATTCTTCTGCTGTTTTAAGAATATATAACAATCGTACATTAACAAATAATGGTGTTTTAAAAATTATTGGTACAGAAAACTCTCCGGCTACAGTTACATCAATGTCAGGTAATTATAATTTTGTTCAAAATTCAGGAACTATATCTGCAGAACATTTTTTAATTAGTGCAACAAAAGGATACGGAGTTGATATTAAAGGCGGCAGTATTGATAATACTTATAATTTTAGAGAAGGAACTTTTTCTGGTGGTGCAGATACTGCTTATTTAACAATAAACAATATTGATTTAGGTACAGGTGATATTAATACTACTGCAACTAATGTTGTGTTTAATGCCGGACCTAAATATAATGTTCAAAGAACATCAGGAAATGATACAATAACTTTTGAAAATTCTTCAGGTACACTATCAGGAGAAGCACATGAAAATGATTCGGGTGATAATTTAATTAAATGGACTTATCCCGGTGCTAAATTTTGGACAGGAGGTGGCGATGGCAGTTCTTGGGAAGATGCCGGTAACTGGGCTGGCGGTGTACCTACTAGTACATCAGATGTTATTCTTGATCACTCAACCGTTGGCGGTTTATATACCGTTGATATTGATGTTTTAAATGCTCAAACCAGACGTTTAACAATTGACGGAGCAGGAACTGCAATTAGTCTTGTTTTGAATGGAAAAGAATTAACTGTTGCCGATAATATTACTATTGGAGCTGGTGATATTCTTACTCAAACACTTTCAACCGATACAATTCATGTTGCCGGAAGTTGGGCAAATCAAGGCACCTTTAACGAAGGCACAGCTACTGTTATTTTTAATCCAACATCATGTTCTCATACAATTTCGACTAAAGGTTCAGCTGATCCTTTTTATGATTTAATTATTGATGCTAACGATGGAATTGTTGAAATTTCTTCAGACATTGCAGTAACCGATAGCATTTCAATAAACAGTGGTACATTTTCCGCTTCAAGTAAAAATATTTATATTGAAGGTAATTGGGCTCTTAATGGTGGAACTTTTGACGGAGGTACAGGTACTGTTTATTTTGATAAAGCCGGAGCTACAGCGCAGAAAATTTATGGTGGTACTTTTTATAATATCAGGACACAAAATTCAGCAACTAAAGAATTAGCACAAAATATTTCTGTTACTCACGATGTAAGAATTGATGCAGGCTCTGTACTCGATGGTAAAACATATTTTATCTTTGTTGGTCACGACTGGGATAATTATGCAGGTGCCGGTGGATTTACTCAAACAGGTGCGGGTAATGTGGTTTTTAACGGTACAGGAACTTCTCATATTGGCGATGTCGGATTATCTACTACTTTTAATAACATTATTGCTCAGGGGGCAGGCACAAAATATTTTTATAATGATTTGATTATTAATGGTGATTTAACTAATCAACTTGGCTCTAATCTTTATATACGACCTGATGCTTCTGTAACCGGTTCAGGTGCTGATAATACTCTTACCATGACCGGTGGTGTTTTGTACATAAGAGGAACAGACAATTTTCCTACAGGTTTCGAAAATATTAGTTTGACAGGCGGGTATGTTGATTATTATTCAGATGGCGACCAAACAGTTTACCCCACTACATATTATAATTTAAGACTACGCCGTGTTTCTGAAGATTTTTTAAATACAAAAACTCTTTCGGGTGATATCACTGTTAAAGGATTTCTGCAGGTTTATGATGTTGAAACTAAATTAGATGTGGCAGATTCTACTATTATTCTTACAGGTTATCTTTATTTCCCGACAGGTGGTCGCCAAATTGACTGGGGCACAGGTACTCTTATTAAAGATGGCGATGGTTGGGGTATTGATGCTGATATTACAGGGTTTAATAATATTATAAAAAAAGGTTC
>JAUVJB010000012.1 GCA_030592465.1 Bacteroidota bacterium
TAACATAGTGTATATAAGTTGAATGAGATTTCTCACTTCGTTCGAAATGACAGCACAACGAAAATTTTACGGGTTTTCGTGCTGGCACTATTTATTATCAAACCCACTAAACCAAAACCCGAACTTCACTTTCATCAATTAATTTTATGTTTTTAAAATCAAAATTACTGATAAGATTAATACCCGGCTTTTTGCCAATATCAAAACTTCCAAGTTGAGAATCGAAATTTAAAGCTTTGGCTCCGTTTAATGTTGCCCATTTTATTAATTCGTTAAAAGGAATATTCGGGAAATTCCGGCTAATTGTTATTAACTCATCTAAAATTGATAATTTATCATTTGAAGCCAAGCTGTCGGTTCCTATAGCAAAGTTCAGCTTGTTTTTTACAAACATATCAATATCCGGTAATTTGTTTTCAATATATAAATTTGAATTTGGGCACAAAACCCAATAAACTTGTTTGTTCGGTTTAAAATAATTCAATGCAAAGTCAACATCTTGCCGGTTGGTAAAAGTATTGTGAACTAATAAAGTTTTATTTTGTTTTGGCAATAAATGTAATGTCGATTGTAATGAAGATTTACCGGTGTATTTCCAATTTTTGAAATCAAGCCCGATAGTTTTTAAAGCATCAAATAATTTGCCTGTTTTGTTAAAAAAAAGATTATTCTCAAATTCACATTCTTGATTATGAATTGAGATAATGCCTTTGTTTTTTTTTGCAAATTCAGATATTTTATTAAAAAGATTTTTTGAAACCGAATACGGAGAATGTGGTGTTAGTGAGGCAGTTAATAAATATTTATCCCGAATTTCATTGAGTAAAGAAACGGCATTTTTAAAAATTTTCTCTGCATAATTATCATCAAAACCAAAAGATTCAATAAAAGTATGATATAAAATTTTGCTTTCTTTTTTCGTTTGAAACGAAACATTATTATTAGAAATATCGCCGACAGCAACAATTCCGCTTGACAGCATTTCGTTATCAACTTTTTTTATTGCTTTAATGATGTTTTTCCCGTTCTCGTCCCGCAACAATCTAACATTAGTAATAAAAGACCCTAATCCTTTATGTTTTTTAATTTTATTTTTCAGATACGACAACTCAATATGACAGTGAGAGTTAACAAATCCCGGGACGAGAATACCATTATAAAACTCAAGATTTTCTGTTTCCTTTATATCCCCTTTTGTGTCGATAAGGTCGATTATTGTGCCAGCATCGTCAACATACACAATGCCGTTTTTTAAAGGCTTTTGTGTGATTGGGAAAATGTAATTTGCAGCAATCTTCCTCATTTTGTTTTTTTATAATGATATTTAATTTTTATGTTTTTAAATTTGCTTTGGTTTGTATTCGATTCTATTCGTTTTCCATGTTTCAAGGTCAAACCGCAGTTTGGGCATTTTGAGGTATAATCGTTTATATATGCTCCGCAAGCAGGGCATTTATTAGGGTTGTTTATCCATTCTTGTTGTTCTCTTGAATAATCGCTTTTGTTTTCGGGAAATAATGATAAATATGATGATTTAATTAATTTTCTTAATACATTATTGATAAAAAATATATTTACAGAATAAAAAATTAACAAAAAGATTATTGAAAAAATTAATAAGGAATACACACTAAATTTTGATGCAAATGCTGCAAAAATTATAACAAACAAAGATATTTCAAACACCTGAATTAATGAAAATTCATAAACAATTTTAATTCTATTTTTATATTCTGCAATTTTAAAACTTGCCGAATATTTAAAATTTAAAATTGATTTTTTTAAATTAAAATGTATGGTATTTTCTTTAAAAGTAATGTCTGTGGCGTTTGCTGATTTTAAATGTCTTAATAATGCCTTAGTTATTACGTCAATATTTATCTTGTTTGAAAAATCAAAACAAACTTTATTTTTATATGTTTGTGGGAATGACATTTTTTTATTTCGCAGATAGTTTAATTGTATAAATAATATATGAACTCACTTCAGTGATTTTTTTTCCGAAGTTTCGGGATTGATTATTGTCTATTGCTCGCTAACATATTGATTAATAGTTTCATAATATTGCAATATATAAAAAATCTAATTGTAACTAATCAGTGATAATTTTATAATTTTAACTTTACAAAAAAGCCACAGATTATTAGTTTATATAACACTGATTAGTTACATCTAATTTATTAATTCGTGCATTCATGGCTTTTACGATTTTTATTTTTTATCAAACTCATGATTAATCAAACACTTAACTAATTCAAATTCAACAACTGCATTAATAGAATCATGAGAAATATTTATGTCTCTTCGTATCAGTCCAATATTTTTAGCATAATATTCTTTAGAAAACCAGAGAGTATCACCCTCATTACTTGAAAATTCAATCACCTCAATAACAGGACTGTAAACAGTAACAGAATCGTTTATGTAGGGATATTGGTCAATATTTATTGTATCATCAACACTAACAACTTTACGTTTTATTTCATTCCCATCCCAATCATTCACAACCCAAGAATCGTCAAATTTTTCTGACAATAATTTTTTTAACGGATAAGTCGTAGAATTTTGGGTAATACTATATTCGTAAACATATTGCTGACCTATTCTTGGGACATAGGCATCATCTGAAAAATCAGGAGACACTATACCTTGTTGATATGAATGCAGACAATAGTCAGGAGCAACGGTTTTTGTTTCACCATTAGTGTAAATCCAATAAGAACCCGGGAAAGCCGGGAAATAACTTTTTGGATAAATAAAAGGAGGCTCTTCATCTTTCGCACAAGAGAATGCCAAAACGGAAATTAGTAATAGTAATAATATATTTAACCGATACAGATTTGAAATTTGAAATTTGAAATTTAAAGTTTTGTTTTTCATTTTTTTATGCTTTTGTAATTAATTTGTTTTCAGCTGCTTGCATTTTTGAAAACTTAATCTGTAAAAATTAGTGTGCATCCGTAAAGTCGATGTTTTTATGTTATTATTCAACAGGGTGAATTATTAACTCATTAATTAGCAATGCATTAAATCTTATTCGTCAGCTGACGAACTAAAATTTTATTCTTTCACTTTATACTTATTATATAAAATAACAAACATCACAATACCGATAATTATGAACGGCACACTTAACCATTGTCCCATATTATAAGTCATGTGGTTTTCAAAATTAACCTGAACAGCTTTAAAAAATTCAATAATAAAACGAGATAGAAATAAAACAATCAGGAACAAACTAAATGTTAATCCTTGTTTTTTAGCGATATTCGTTTTTACAAAAAGCCAATATAAAACAACAAATAATAATAAATAAGATAATGCTTCATAAATTTGTGCAGGATGTCGTGGAATATTATCAACACGAATAAATTTAAAAGCCCAGGGTACAGTAGTTGCTTTGCCAATAATTTCAGAATTCATTAAATTACCTGTTCTAATAAGAAATCCTGCCAAAGCAACAACAATAACAATCCTGTCTAATACCCATAAATATGGTTTATGAGCGTTTCGTGAAAACAAATACAGGACAAGAAGAATACCAATAGCCGCACCGTGACTTGCCAAACCGCCATGCCAGATTTTAATTATTTCCAATGGATGGCTAAAATAATAACTTGGCTCATAAAATAAACAATGACCGAGACGAGCACCAATTACTGTTCCGAGAAACATGTAAAATGTCAATTTGTCGAGTAATTCAATTGGTAAATTTTCCTTTTTAAAAAATTTTTGCATTATTATATAGCCGAATAAAAATGACAAAGCAAACAACACGCCATACCAACGAACAGACAAACTGCCAATGTGAAATATTTCAGGATTTACATTCCAAGTAATATAATTAAATAACATTTTGTAAATTTTTAATTAATAAAATTATATGTGATTTTAAAACTCAAAAATAACAATAATTATTTTATGTTAGGGCATAAAAAATTATTTGGGTTTTTTTGTTGTATTTGTGTCTTAAATAATTTACAAACAACTCTAAACACAGGGTCTTTAAAACCAAATTCCTATAAAACAAAAATAGAAACAAAAAATTCGTACATTTACACAAACGTAAATATTTCAAAAAATTAAAAATTGAGCTAAATTTTAACTTTAAAATTGATTATTATGAATAAGACGAACTTTTTACTTTTTTTACTGATTTCAGTACTCTTTTTACAGTCTTGTAAAAAGGATGAAACAGACCTTGTGAAAATATTTGATCAAAGCAATTTAGACATTTCAAAAATCCCAACAGACCGGATAAATACTGCTAAAGCTACGCTTCATATTGCCTATGGGCATACTTCGCATGGTTCGCAACTCATTACCGGCATGACCGGTTTAATGGATTGGAAAGGTGATTTGTATAAATGGAATAATGGTGATATGGATGGTGCCCTCGATATCAGAGACAGAATTATGGGTGGGGACTTAGGTCATAACGGAAATCTTGAGTGGGAGGTTGCAACTCGTTCGTTATTAGAAAATGAAAATTCTTCCGATATTAATGTAATAATTTGGTCGTGGTGCGGAGGTGTTTCTGACAATACCGAAAACGGAATAAATATTTACCTTAATGCCATGGATAAATTGGAAGAAGATTATCCCTATGTTCAATTTGTATATATGACAGGTCATTTGGATGGTACCGGCGAAGAAGGAAATTTACACATACGTAACGAACAAATTCGAAATTTCTGTATCAACAATAATAAAATTTTGTATGATTTTGCCGATATAGAGTCTTATGATCCTGATGGAATATATTATTTAGATAAAATGGCTAATGACGCTTGTGCTTATGATTCTGACGGAGATGGCTCTCGCGATAAAAACTGGGCTATTGATTGGCAAAATTCGCATGAAGAAAATGTGGATTGGTATCAATGTTCATCGGCTCATAGTCAGCCATTAAACGCAAACAGAAAAGCCTATGCCGCATGGTGTTTATGGGCAAGGTTAGCCGGATGGGATGGACACTAATTATTTAACATTAATAACTAAAAAAAGTGTGTAATTTAATTGATTATGCACTTTTTTCGATAAAGCAAAAAGTTTATTTAAAATAAATGAGTCCACTTCTAAAAGTCAAATAAAACAAAATTTGAGTAATTTTAAAACTCAAAAATAATAATTATTTTATGTTAAAATATAATAAATTATTGGGGTTCTTCTTTTTAATCATACTAATTATCTCGTGTAAAGAGAATAATTTATCGCAAAATGACAAATTAATAGGCACATGGACACGAGTAGGCGATAATTATGCACGTATGAGAGTAACCATTGAAAAAAAAGACAACAAGTATGTTGGCAAAATCATTTTTTTACCAACTTTGGCTCAAAAAAACGGCTTTGTGTTCAATGATGTTAAATGGAAAAAAATAAAAAAAATCAACAATAATAAATACTCATTATTAAATCTTGATGTTACTGTAAATACATTTGGCGATAGAGTAAAAGAAGAATACAATAAGTGTTTTGTTTATTTCACACCAAAAGATAAAATAAAAATTGATTTTAAAGATGATGACAGGAGAGTACAATATTGGGTTAAAATAAATCAAAATTATTAAAATGTATAAAACAAAAACAGCATTGGTTGATTTAATCTTGTATAGTTTGCTTCTAATTGCAACTCCATTTATTATGTTGCAAAATTATCTCCAATTATCAATTGCCTATTTTTCAAGAATTAGTTTTAGCGTTGGCGACATTCATATTCCTTATGTATTGGCAATTGCTTTTGCAACAGCAATTTTTTTGGTTTTTAAATTTCGCAAACAACTAAATAAAAAACGGTCTCTTGCTCTTATTTTTATTTTTTTATTAATTTTTGCAGGGCATAGTGTTTCCGATTTTTATTTAAATATGAAATTTTACGACCTGCAACAAAACTGGCATTACATTGCATACAGCATTTTTTCTTTTTTAATGTATAGATATTGTAAAACAAAAAACACACTACCGAATACAACCATTTTAAAAACAATACTTTTTGCTGTTTCATTATCAACATTCGACGAGGTTTTTCAGTTATTTATTTCGTCCCGAACATTTGACATTTCCGATATTGCTAAAGATTTGTGGGGAGCTGTTATTGGTATTGTTTTTGTCTTTTTCATTATCGAAAATAGTGATGTTTTAAAAACAAGCAAAAAATTTCAACACAAAAAAATCAGCGATTATTTTAAAAATTCATTCTCTGTGCTTTTTTATTCTTTAATACTATCTTTTGTTTTTCTTTTTACGTCTTCGTTATTATCTGACATTAAATATTGCATTATTACTATTTTAATCACTCTATTTATTTTTAGTATTATTTTTGTCATAATTCACTGTTTTCAATACAGACCTTTCAAACGTTTTTTTACAATCTTTTTTATAATTGCTATAATAACACAATTAGCATTTTTTCTAAAACATAAAAATAAAAACATTGTTTATAATGCAAATGGCATAACAATTTATAAAGGAATTATAGTGCCATATTTTGATGTTCTGATAAAACCTTCGGGTTGTTTCCGTTTGGTTGATAAAAAACAAATTTTTAATAAAACCGATATTGCAACTGTTTTTGAATATTCTCCTGATATTGTTTTAATAGGAAGAGGCGTTCATGGAAGAGGCGGAGAGGGATTACCCGAACCTTATGAAGTCCAGTTTTTATTCAACTCAAAATCGAAGAACATGGTTCAAATCATAAATCTGAAAAACAAACAAGCTTGTACTGAATTTAATAAATTAAAAGCTGAAAGTAAAAAAGTGGTTTTTATAATTCATAATACCGATTAAAAAAATGCAACTAAAACAAAGAAATATTATTACATACAGCATTATCGGATTTTTGGTTTTGCTAATTTTTTTTGGAATAATTTCAAAAATTAATCCTGAATTAATTTCTAAAATCCCGCTGCAAAAAAAGAATGAGATAAACGAAACTCTGTCAAAAGCCGATATTGATATTCTAAACAAAAAATATAACGAAGCCACACAGAAATATATTACTATTCTAAAAACAAACCCCAATAATATTGAATCCATAATAAAACTTAGCACATTATACCAAAATATTGGCTTTACAAACAAGGCGATTACCATCTTAAATAATGGCTTAAAAAACACCAAATTCTCATATTTAATTTATGAAGAACTTGCACATGTTTACACAGTAAATGAAAATCCGAATAAAGCAATAAATTACTATAACAAATCATTAGAAACAGAGCCTTATGTTATTAACACATGTTTAGATTTATCACAATTATATAAAAATACTCAAAAATGGGACAGCCTGATTTATGTGTTACAAAAGGCAGTAAGAAAAAGAACAGACATTAAATATTTCTACCTCGGTGCGTTAAAACAAAATTTGTTTTTATATAGAAACAATCCTGACTTACAGCACGTTATTCAGAACAAACTACAAAATGGGATTAGCAAAAAAGAGATTAATAAATTTGATGTTAATATTTTTTATGACTGTTTAAAAAACGATAAAGATCTTGCAATTATTTTTAACAAAATTGCTTTTGGATACGCATCTTTGGGTAATTACAACAAATCAATTTTTTATTTTAAAAAAGCATTACAAGTGTGGCCTGAATATATGGAAGCAAGATATAACTTAGGGTATTTGCAAGCTCGTGTGGTGAAATGAGGGATGAAAAGTGTGTGAAGCAGTTATGAGTTATGGCTTATTTTATATTTAGTTTGTTTGGATTTTGTCTATTATCAAAAATTGAAATTAAATTTATTGTTTTTTCTTCAATCCTATAAAAAATAGTATTTGTAAGAAAATATGATAAAAACCGTCTTAATCAGAAACAATTGATGCTAAATTTGAATTCATTTTAATTTCTGTTAAAACATATTTTTTGCAATGATTAAAAATATTAATATTGATTATCAACACTTTAACTGTTAATTGTATAAAATTAATAAAATTTTTATACAGGGATAAAAAATAAATAAAAATAAAACTTGTTATATAAATTAAACTTTTATACTTTTGCAAACCAATAAATATTAAAATAAATACAAATGTACGCAATTGTAGAAATAGCAGGGCAACAATTTAAAGTAGAAAAAAATACAAAATTGTTTGTACAAAAGTTGGAAGGGAAAGAAGGCGAACAAGTAAGTTTTGATAAAGTATTGCTTCTTGACAACGATGGAAAAATTACTGTAGGAAAGCCTGTTGTAAAAGGTGTAAAGATTAACGGGAAAATTCTATCACAAACAAAAGCTGATAAAATTAAAGTTTTCAAAAAGAAAAGAAGGAAAGGTTATCAAACTTTAAATGGTCATCGTCAACAGTTGACTCAAGTTCAAATTGAAGAAATAGTTTCTTAATAAAAGATATAAGAAAATGGCACATAAAAAAGGAGCCGGTAGCTCTCGAAACGGAAGAGAATCGGAAAGTAAAAGATTAGGTGTTAAAATTTTTGGGGGACAGCTTGTTAAAGCAGGTAATATTATTGTTCGTCAACGAGGGACTAAACACCATTCAGGGAAAAATACAGGTCTTGGTAAAGATCACACAATTTTTTCACTAATTAATGGTAAAGTAGTGTTTCAAAAAAAGAGATTTAAAAATTCATTAAGATCTTATGTTTCAATAGAACCTATGGTTGCTGATTAATTTTTAAATATTTTAAAATAACTGTATCTCCTGATATTTACTGCTTTATAATGTAAATTTTCAGGAGTTTTTTTTATAAAAAAATTAACTATGTTAACCATAAAATACATCCGGGAGCAAAAAGAAGACGTTATTAAAAAACTATCAATAAAGAATTATGATGCTAAAGAAATAATTAATGAAGTTATCAGTATTGACGATTATAGAAAAAATACTCAGCTAAACTTAGACAATAGTAACTCTGAATTAAATAAACTCTCTAAAGAAATTGGTAATTTTTTTAAAACCGGACAAATTGAAGAAGCAAACTCAGCAAAACTAAAAACCGCCGACTTAAAAGAAGAAATAAAAAATTTGAATAACAAACTGACTGAAATTGAACAGCACTTACATAATTTATTAGTTCAGATACCAAACACACCTCATTCGTCGGTTACCCCGGGCAAAGAGGAGGAAGATAACGTGATTATCGAAACATGCGGGGAAATGCCAAAATTAAATAATAATGCTTTACCGCACTGGGATTTGGCAAAGAAATATGATATTATTGATTTCGAACTTGGCAACAAAATCACAGGTGCAGGATTTCCTGTTTATAAAGGTAAAGGGGCAAAACTACAACGTGCACTTATTAATTTCTTCTTAGATCAAGCACAACAGGCAGGATATAGAGAAATTCAACCACCAATAATGATTAATGAGGACTCCGGATTTGGAACAGGACAATTGCCCGATAAAGAGGGTCAGATGTATTATGTTAACAAAGATAACTTTTATCTAATTCCTACGGCAGAAGTACCAATAACAAATATTTACCGCAATGAAATAGTAAATGCATCAGACTTTCCAATTAAAAATACAGCATATACTCCTTGTTTTCGCCGCGAAGCAGGTTCTTATGGTAAAGATGTAAGGGGGCTTAACAGACTTCATCAGTTTGATAAGGTTGAAATAGTCTGTATCCAACATCCTGACAAATCGTATGAGACATTGGATAAGATGGTAAAATACGTTGAAAGTTTGTTAATAAAACTCGAACTGCCTTATAGAATTGTTAGATTGTGTGGTGGTGATTTAAGTTTTACGTCAGCTCTTACTTTTGATTTTGAAGTATATTCTGCTGCTCAAAAAAAATGGTTAGAGGTTAGCTCTGTATCAAATTTTGAATCTTATCAGGCAAATAGACTAAAATTAAAATTTAAAGAAGCCGGCGAGAAAAAAACCAAGCTTGCCCATACTTTAAACGGAAGTGCTTTAGCACTTCCTCGTATTGTAGCGGCATTACTTGAAAATAATCAGACTAATGACGGAATAAATATTCCAAAGGTTTTAATTAATTATACAGGATTTAAAAAAATTGATTAATTATTTAGTGTCAGCACAAAAACGTTAAATAGTTTGATATTTTTGCGATGCAAAAAACATTATTAAGTTTTCGCATTGTTAAATTGCTAAATTGTTCTATTGTTATTGTCCATATTATACTTATATTTCAGCAATCAGTTAAAAGTCTGACAAGTTTGAACAATTTGATGAAAAACTGAAATGGTTTTTATATTGTAATATCAATAATAGAGTGCTGCACTGGTTTAAATTTATACCTTATAAAAAAAATAAAAGTTGAAAGTTTTATTTTATCAGCGGTTTAAGTTACAAACATAAACCATATAAAAAAATATGTATTCGATTAATTATTTAACAATATAACAATTTAATAAATTAATACATTTTGGATAAAGAAAAAATAATTCTCGGCATTGACCCAGGTACTAATATTACAGGCTATGGTATAATAAAATCTGTTAATAACAGACCCGAATTAATCACCATGGATGTAATAAAATTATCCAAAAACATAAGTCATTTTTCACGACTAAAAAAAATTTTTGACACTACACTTGAAATAATTGATAAATACCACCCTGATGAATTAGCTATTGAAGCTCCTTTTTTTGGCAAAAATGTACAATCTATGTTAAAATTAGGACGTGCACAAGGAGTTTCAATTGCAGCAGCATTATATCGGTCTATTCCGGTTTTTGAATATTCACCGAGAAAAATTAAATTAGCAATTACAGGAAATGGCGCTGCATCAAAAGAACAAGTGTCAATGTTTTTACAACAACTGTTTAAAACTAATAATTTCCCTAAAGAACTTGATGCTTCTGATGGATTAGCTGCGGCTGTATGTCATTTTTATCAAAAAAAATTAAATACAGGCGACACACATTACGGCAGTTGGAAATCGTATATAAATAATAATCCGGATAAATTATGTAAATATTGAACTCACTAAGTTCGTCAATTTATTATATGAGTCCACTGCGAAAAATAAAATAAACGGGAATGCTATTAAAATACTAATTCATAAATAGTTTATTTTCAGTCCGCCAGCTGGCGGATGTCCTCGTGCCTTTGTGGCAAAAAACACTTTTCGTAGTGGACTCAGTACTAGCAATTAAACAAATGCAGTTCTAATTTTTTCAGCTATTTCATTAAACTCATCATTTGAGAGTTTTAACTTAGGATGCTCAAAATTAATATCCTGCTCACTATTTAATGGTATTAAATGAACATGAGCATGCGCCACTTCAAGCCCTAAAACAGCAACACCAATCCGCTTGCATGGCACAATTTTCTCAATTGCTTTTGCAACTCGTTTAGAAAAAACACTTAACCCCTTCATTAAATCATCATCTAAATCAAAAATATAATCCACTTCTTTTTTAGGTATTACTAATGTATGTCCTTTAGTAAGAGGATTTATATCAAGAAAGGCATAAAATAATTCATCTTCTGCGATTTTATACGAAGGAATTTCACCTTTTACAATTTTTGTAAATATTGTTGCCATAATATTAAATTTTACTAAGCTAAGGTAATTTCAATTATTTCAAAAGGGATACTACCGGAAGGGACTTTAATTTCAACAACATCGCCAACTTTTTTACCTAATAATCCCTTTGCAACGGGTGTGTTTATAGCCAATTTCCCTAACTTGAGATCAGCTTCATCATCAGAAACGATTATATACTGCATTACTGCATTATTTTTAGTATTTTTAATCTTTACTTTTGATAATAATTGAACTTTTGATGTATCAATTTTTGAAGTATCAACTAACCGTGCGCTTGCAATTACATTTTGCAATTTTGCAATCTTCATTTCAAGCATACCCTGAGCATCTTTTGCAGCGTCATATTCAGCATTCTCGGAAATATCACCCTTGTCAATAGCTTCACCAATCTGCTTCGAAATTGCAGGTCTTTCGATATTCTCCAAACGATATAACTTTTCTTTCAATTTTTTTAACCCCTCGGGTGTTAAATATGAAACTTGTCCCATATTTATATAAATTTAACGATAATATATAATAAAAAAGAATCTCAATAAAGATTAAGACTCTTTCTTCTAAAAAAACTTTAATTTATACTTTATTTGGTTATATTTTGCGTAATATGATTGCCTGTCCTGTGAAATTGTTTTACCGCCTGCCTCGTGAAATTGCGAAGCATATTTCACAATGGCGAAGCAATATTTCACTGGGTTATTCAGTTGTTCATTGACTACTAATGGCAATAATGACTATCAATGACAATTTAATTACTATTAATGACAATCAATGACTACTAATGACTATCAATGACAATTTAATGACTATCAATGACCCCGATACGCCCCAGTATAGTCGTTCCTTCCGCCAGCTGGCGGACGTGTCCGACTACTGGCGGATAAAATTATAACCGAGTGAAATATATAATACTTTATAGACTTATCTTAACTCCTAAAGAATGTGTTCCGTCAAAAGGATCTGTCGGTCTATACGAATAATCAACAGAGAATGTTTGACCTTTTTCTTTATTAAAAGGTATTTGCACAGAGACTCCTGCTGTTGGTCCTGTATAAGCAGTAGTTCTATCTTCTTTATCAAAAATACCATCTTCGTAAACATAGCCTCCTCTAAGCATAATTATATTGTGATAATTATATAGAAGACCGAAGCTAAATTGATCTTTAGTGAACGAATTTGAAGTAAAGTTACCTGCTAAAGTAACCATGTGAGTTTCAGCCAGATTAATATCATAAGCAAAAGCAATTTTAATTAATGAGGGTAACTCAAACTCGGCAGATCTTTGTTCTACAGTCATTATAGGACCATCGTCAACGCTTCCTCTAAAAGACATACCATCACCTGTAAATTTCATTGTTGGACCAACATTTTTCATTGTAACTCCAAAATGTATTTGTTTGTGAGAACCGGTAACATATTGAATACCTGCATCTAAAGCAACTCCGGAAGCTGACAAGTTAGAAATTCCTTCATTAATAACTTTTACAGCAAATCCTCCATATATACTATTTGAAAACTCTTTTGCAAATGCTAATGTTATATTTGTATATTGAGGATGGAACGTACCTAATCCACCATCAGGCAACTCAACTGTAGTAATTGGAATTTCCCCAAAATCCATCGACATAACAGCAAGACTTAAAACACCGGATTCTCCCATTCGTTGTGAGAAGCCAAAAGCATTAATGTTAATATCAGTACCTTTAAGCCAATTAGTTCGAGCAAAAACCAAATCGGTACCATGAGTAAATGCAGTACCTGCTACGTTTAAATAAATAGACTCAAAGCCTTTAATACAAGCAACATTTGCTCCTCCAAATCCGGAACTTCTTGCCCAAGGATTAATGAGAAGCTCGCTAGCTCCAGCTTGCCCTACTCTTTGTTTATTTCCGGCATATGACCTTGGTATAAACAAGGTTAATATTAAAACTAAACCTATAAAATTTATTAATACTTTTTTCATAATTAAGGTTTTATTGTAAATATAATTACTCATCTGTTAAAATGAATTCAAATCAATTGGTCTTAAAGCACCAAACCATTTAAGAATTTTTTCACCAACTCCTTCAACATCAATGTGAATAATATAAACTCCACTTGCTATTGAAATACCGTAAGTATTTTTCAAATCCCAATCAACATAAGTTTGTTCACTATCTTTTTTAAATCTTTTTACTAAATTTCCATTAATAGTATAAATTGAAATAGTACATGTTTTTGGCAGATTTGTTATCTTAATCAAATTATCGAGTTGTGATTGTTCATATTCCGAATAACCATAATATGGGTTTGGAACAACATTAATTTTGTCAAGTGAATTTTTAATTGTCGTTAAATCACTTTTTTGAGCACTTAATTCCGAAGTATTAAACTTGAACATTGGGTAATTTCCATTTTCAGGATTATCTTTTGCAAAATCTCCAACTCCAACAAAATATGGATTTGCAATACGTAATTTTATGGTTACTTCATTATCAGGCATTTGATCATAAGTCTTAAATTCATAATCAGGATTTGCAAGAGGTATTGCTGTCCACATAGCGTTCTTAAAAACATTTTTTTTATCTGAGCTTGAGCCATATTTTAATTTATCATAAATATATCTGCCTTCATCATAAGCCGGCATATAAGTTAAAAATTGATTATTGTGACCTATTATATAAATATAATGTTTGCCACCAAATAGAACTTTTCCTGAAAAACCACTTGTTGCCTGATATAATTCGTCATAAATGTTGCTTGTAGGATTCCACAACATATCGCGACCATTTTCACCAACAAGCCAGGAGTCTTCGCCAAAAATAATGTTCAATCTCTCACCTGTCTCAACATCAATTGCATAACCGGGGAACCAACCCATTCCTGTTTCTCCAACATAATTCGGGTTATTGATATTCAATGAATCGTCGCCGGAGCCTTGAGTTGCAAAACTTCCGTTTTTATCAACAGATTCTGATGCTCTTAAGTCAAATCTCGAAACATGACCCTGTGATAAAGGATTACCACTTTCGCTTTCACACATTTCAACAACAGGACTACGTGTCCATTTAGTTTGATCTTTAGTTATTACAAGGTCAACACTTGATAAACGATATTGTGTAAATAGAATATTCTCGGAAGGTCTGGAATTTCTGAGAACCGGGCCATATTCCGCCTGTGAAGTTAAACCATAAGGAGCCCATGTACCACCGAGAACTTTTTCATATATTTGTTTATCATCTATTCCCACATAATCGTTTATTTTAGAATTATTTTCGTCTATTAATGTTCCAACACGTATCCAGTTTTGCGGATCGTCTCCTTCTTTATCAGGTAAGAACGACAGCCATGCAGGTGTTTCATGTTCATAAGTAAACGAAGCACTTATGAATCCATTATTTTTAGGTTCAATACCGGTAAATTTACTGTGATTTTCACCCACAAAGTCAACTTGTGAAATTGTAACTGAAATACCCCATTGAGGTAATAGTTTTTCATCAGAATATCTAAACCATGAATCTGAAAAAATTGTATCAGAAGAAGTCTCTCCAAGTTTAATTATTTTCCATTTTGTATCAAATATTACCCCCCATGGACATGGTTTTGTCCAATCTAATGAATCACACATATAATTTAACGAATCATACCTATAATCATTAGCCGGTGCATTAAAATGAACAGAATCAGGTTCAAATTTAATGATAAAGTCGGCATCAGGTACATTTAATGGGTCAATTACTTTAACATTAATTGGTCCTGAATTTTTTTTATATTTCACAACATCAGCTTTAAAAGGCTGTGAAGTTTTCGACATAATATTATCAATAGTTTCATCTGTTAAATCAAGATAATTATTTCCATTACCCAATCCCTCTATTAATTCAATTTGCGGGCAGTCTCCATACACTGAATTAAGAATAGTACCGTCATTCATTTGTTCAGTATAATGAGGTATTGCTTCAATAACGTTAATTGTTCCACCTGCACCTTTACGACCTGCTTTGTATGGTGCTGTTTGAACACCAAGAGAAGATGAAGCTGTTTGGTCATAATGCTGATAATCGTTATCAGCATAAGCGATTGCTACAAAATAATATTTTTTATAATTAACAAGACGTTTATTACTTGTTTTAGCAAAAGCATCATCAGTAATTCTAAAAGTATGAACAATACCTTTATTTTCGCCATCAACTTCTTCAATCGGAATATTTGCATGCAACTCATCATCCCACACATAGTTAACAAGCTGTGCAATATCGTCTTTAATATCACACTGGAACACTAACCGTGCTAAATTAATATCATGAACATCAGAAAGAGAGACATAATTATTAATTAACTGATAAACCTGATAACCCTGAAAATCAAAATACCTTTTTTCAACAGGAATAGTACTGGGAATAAAAGGGTCTTTACCATGATATTGTTCAAGGTAATTGTTTGAAGCAGGTTTGTTCCATAAATGGAAAATAAGTTCTTTGTCGAGTTCAACAATATCTATTTCAGGAGCATCAGGTCCGTCAAGCATTTGGAAACAGGCTTCAAATAATTTTTGAGCTTTATCGTCAGCTTTACGCACTTTATCAACAGAAGCCCATGCAGTAGATTGAGCACGAGCCCAAACAGCGCCAAGAGTAATATCGTTAACAGCACCGGGTTCTAATATAAAAGGACCTGCAGATTGTACAAATCTTCTATCTCCTCCGGTATTACCTTCTTCTATCTCTGACCATTTAGCTTGTGGAATACCTGCTGTACCCCACCCACAAGGGTCGGTATCATTAGGAAACATAAAATCAGAAGCATCTCCACCAGTTTGATATCCTGTTCCACCATATTCTAATTTTGAACCATCTTTCCAAAAACCTCTAAGATAATTATAATATTCTACTGCAGTATATGGGTCTCCAACAGGTCCGGCACCATTAGTAAAATATATATATCTTCTCATACCCCATCGTTCATTATCAACAACGCCATCGCCAAAATTTAATCCGTTAATATTGCCATTAAATATGTTACCCTGACCTGCATAAACTTTTTTACCTGTAATTGGGTCTTTTCTATATCCATCTTGGCAACTCAATTTTCCATCCTCATCCCAACTTGATAAATTATCTTTACCATCAGTGTCCTGATAAGGACCCTCAAAAAAGTCAATTCCAATAGCAGGAGGATGTTCACCATAAGTAAATCCATTACCATCACCGTCTTTATCAGTAGCATTGTATAAATAACCAAGTCCTTTATTTACATCACAACCGACAAAATCGTCTTTAGCATCACCAAGGTCGGCATCAGTCCAGACACCAAAATAAGCATCGGCTAAAGTATAAGTAGAACGATTAATTATCTGGTAGTTATAAAAAGTCATATTATTAAGTTCATCGTTTGTTGAGAAAGCAAAAGCCTGGGCTCTAAATTCCATACCAATAGCAGCAGCACCTGGAGTAGAAGTATGAACATTGCCTTTATCGTTATATACCCACCATAATGTTTGGTCACCGAATAATTGAGAACTTTGATTGCCAAGATTTTCCGCCCTGCGTTCAGGTACCGAATTACATTCCTCTTCATTATCTAAATCATAATAAGGATAATCGCCATTATAAGGATTGTAATAGCCATCGCCGTCAACATCTTTAAAAGGAGCCAGGTAATAATCGTAAGCACCTTCGGCAGGACCGTGAGCAGGCCAGTTAATAATTACATCAGGAATAGAATATCCCGGATAATTTTTTGCTTTTGTTTCAGCATCAGAATTATACCAGGCTCTAAAAGTAGATACTTCATCTTTGGTTATTTTATAATGCCTGTCATATCTCATGCAAATATCAGGAGTAACACTGGCAATACCTTCGCCTGAAGAAATAAGAGGACCCGGCCAAAAATCAATGCCGCAATTTCCTCCTGAACGGTACATTGTAGCAGCTATACGTAATTGTCCGTTTACGTCAACACCACCAACCCAAATTGTTCCTCCATATAATGACATTTTTCCGGATCCCTTAGGGACTTCATAGCTTGCCTTATCACCATCAGTCCACATATCACCTGCATTAAGTATCATTGCCCTTACATTGTTTAAGTCAAGATAAGTTTTTGCCGACGGAGTTACACAACCTGCTGTATTAATAATTTTTGTTGATTTATTACTAGCATGGTTTTTATCTGCAAACGCATAATTTGAAATAAAAAAAGCTATAACCAATAATGCAATAAATTGTTTAATATTCTTCATTTTTATATGATTTTAATTACATTCAAAATTATTTATTAAAAATTAAGCATAATACCAAATCTTATTCTACGCGGTAAGCTATAACTTGCAGGGTTATTAATAATCATCTGGTAATAATTTCTATAAGCTTCAGGGGCGTTTTGAGAATTAATTTCATTTTGATACATTGCAGCAGTCAAATATCCGTTGTCTTCAGCATTACCTGTTGTTTCATAAACATTAAGGATGTTTTCAGTATCAAGCAGGTTTGCAATATCAACATAAACGTTTAAAGAAGCATGGTGTTTATTTTCATTTTCGCTCTTGCCAAAATTCAAATCAAAATCTTTATCAATTCTCATATTAATTGTGGTTCTCCATGGTTTATTTGAACCATTTATACTTCCAATTAAATAATTAGTACCAATTTCACGTTTACTGTAAGGAGTACCTGAACTTGTATTTATTATGGCATTAACACCTGAATTAGCAAAAATATCTTCCCCGAATAATCTGGGTCCTCTATAATCTTTACCACTTGGGAAACGATAATCAACAGTAGTAACAATAGCATGACGAACATCAAAGTCATAAGGCATAGTTGCTCTCAAATTTGGTTGACCGGCTGCAATTAAATTGGCAGCAGAAGTTGCATTTGAGCCTGTTCCGTTAGCAAACTGCAAAGTATAACTTGCTCTAAAACTTACATTATTAGTCCTGCGTAAATCATAGGTTGCAGTAAATCCTTTAACAGTACCAAAGTCAATATTTCCCCATGTTTTATAATTAACGGGATAAGCACCCATGACGTAAATAATTTGAGCCATATCTCTCATTTCTCTATAGAAAGATGATAATTTTAATGAAGAAGTAGAGCTAATTTTTTGTTGGAACCCAAACTCATAATCAATGGTTTTTTCAGGTTTTAAGTCGGGATTGTTTAAATAAGCATCTGCGTTTTTATAAATAAACAAATAGTCAATAGGGTCTAATCTACCTCTACCCACCGGACGCTTAGTAAGCACATCGTAATGAGCAAAGAACAAAGCTTCGTCAGAAATAGGGAAAGAGAACGAAATACGAGGCATTACAGAAATCTGAGGCTCGTAATCGGTAAAAGAATTAATGAAACTAGTACCTCCAACTTTATCGTTAGGGTCAATTAAATATGGAGATATACCTGTTGATGAATAAATTATAGTAGGGTCGTTTAATTCATTACCGGAAGCATCGAACCATGTTGACCCGCTTCGATAACCAATAATCTCACTGGGGTCATTAATATTATCAACATAAACAGTTGCCCCATCACCAATACCTTGGGGGACAGATGTGTTTTGAATAATACCGCGTGGGTCGTTTTCTCCCACCTTATATGTTTCAAACATTAAATATTTATCTTTTAATACTTTTTGATTTGCATCATATCTGTCAACACGAAGACCAACATTAAACACAAGGTCGTTAAATGCAAATTTGTCTTGAATATAACCTGACACATAAGTTGGTTGAGATGGTGCAAGTTCTCTTTTATATCTGACATTTCCGAGAGGATCGGTATATGTTGCGGTAAAAAAATCTTCAAAACTCGGATTGTTGTCAAGGCGTTTACCATGATGGTCGTAACCATAATATGTTACATAATTATAACCACTATTTAATAACTCATCTGCACTAAAATAATCAATTGATAAGTCTTCGGGGGAGTAAGAATCAATGTCAACCCATTGTGTGCTTTGTGCATCAATACCATGAGCCTGACGGAAGTTAATATCAAATAATGTTTGAGCGTTAGGATTATAAATTCTATTATAACTAACGGTGTCATTAAAAATACGATTACCTTCTGTGTCTAATACATAATTACCTGAAGCATCGGTAACATATCCAATTTGAGGATTTGCATAATTAAGTTCAAGAATATGGAAATTAGTTAAATCTCTTGCAAGAGTCCATAATTCAACAGGACCTAAGCCTGAGTTATCTCCAATTGAAAAATATCTGTCGCTGCGTTGTTCAAATTCAAAACCAAGAGATATTGCATGGTCTTTAATATCGGCAGAACCTGCAGCTGAAATGCTAAATTGAGAATCGTCGATTTTAGTATATTTGTCATATTGTTCACCCGGGCTTGAATATAAACCATAGATTGATTTAGGTTTTTGTCCGTTTAACAAACCTCCTCCACTTTGAACCATTACAGAATTTTCGTAATGATCTTGTGTCTCATTATATAAATTATAGTAACGGTCGGTATAATTTGCGATTTCAGGATTTAGGTCTGCACGGGTAAATGAGTAAAGAGTATCAACAAATCCGTTTTGCAACCAGCCTATTTTGCCTGAAATACTATCAATACCATATCCATAAGAATTTAACTTATATGTCTGAAATTGACCAACATAACCATAGTCGAAAAAATTATCTTTATGAGAATCATCTTCATATACTTGATCATATTTAGAATAATCGGCTTGTATTGAGTAATAAGCATTTTTTATTGTTGATGTTGATTTATCCTCTTTTGTTTTATTTGGAAATTTTTGAGTGAACCTTACAAAAGTTCTCCATGTTGTTGCTGTTGCTTCCGGATAATTGTCCCAGTTGCACAAACTATTTGCGTAACCCCCTCGGCTTGTAAAACTATATGAATGGCGGTTTAAATAATTGAAGTTACCGCCAATAGTAATATTAGTATTTTTTGAGGGTTTAATATCAAATTTCCCTGAAACAGTTGCTCCGTATCGTCCTACATTTTTACGAGTAGTAATTTTTTCAAAACTGTCTTTTTGTAAATAATCAGCAGACAAGGTAGTAACATTACCGGTAGCAGAAGGAATAATCGGGTTGCTTATGATGCTGTCAAGAACATTGTCTTTCATTTTCCACATTCCAATAGCAGAAGGATTATCGTCTTCAACATAAGTTAGCTCACCTGATAAAAAAAATCCTGCAATAGGAGTTTTAGTAACTTTAGTTGCATCGTTAGGGTCAACAGTTTTTTTAGAAAATAAAGGGCCCGATAAACTTAATCCGAGAAGGTTATCGTTAAAATTATCTAAAAGTTTAGAAGTACACAACTCAATTCCGCCAAACATTGTACGAGAAGGTCCTTTAGTTGTAATACTAATAATACCACCTGTGGCATCACCATATTTAGCAGGCAAACCGCCGGCAACAACTGATACCTGTTCAATAGCTGATTTAGGCAAACTTTTTGAACCGCGAACTTTAACACCGTCAATATAATAAGTTGTAGCCTCTTGACGAGCACCACGCACGCTTTTTATTTCACCGTCTTCCTGATATACACCTCCGACCGTTGCAGCAACAGATTCTGCCGAACGACCTGACATTTTAGCAATGTCGTCAGAAGTAACAGTTCCCCCTGTCTGGGTGTTGTCTTTATCAATTAACGGAACTTTATAATCAACAATAACAATCTCTTCAAGTTGTTCACTTGAAGATTCTAACTCAAGGTCAAGAAATCTGATTTTGTCGGCATAAACAAGAACACCATTCATTTGCAATGTTGAATAACCAACATAAGATGCTTTTACCACAAATTTCCCTGCGGGTATAGGTTTGATTGTATAGTTACCATCAAAATCGGATGTTCCGCCTCCTACCATATTCCCGTTTAGTTCAACAACAATATTGGCAAAAGGAACAGGTTCCTTTGTTGATTTATCAATAATTTTACCCTTTAAAGCTCCTGATTGGGCATATAACCCAATTGAAAATAAGGAAACAAAAATAATAAGAAGTAATTTTTTAATCATAGTGAATTATTTTTGATATAAATTAAAAATTTTCTCTGTAAATAATAATTTGTAAATATATACAATAATATGTAATAGTTCCAAAAAAACAGTATTAAAAATTTTAATAACTTTTATGTTTTAAAACTCTTTCCTTTTCAAAATTTCAGTATATACAATAGCTTGCGGCAAGTCAAAATTCTCTAAAACATTAAAATTTCTTTCAGGTTCTTGTTCTTCAAAATGTGGTTTGTCGCTCGTTTTATTATTTGCAGTTTGCTTTGTATTAGATTTTTCTGTTGGTTGAATATTTTTTGTCAGTGATTCTGTTTTTTTGTATGATTCATCAACCGGTGGTGTATCAAAATTATCACCTAAAATTGTAGAAATTATGTTTGACGAGTCAAATTGGTCAGGTTTATCTGCAACTTTTTGATTTGTTTGGTTTTTTTTATTTTTTTTTAATAAGCTAAAAAGAATTGAAGCAATTATAATTATTATATAAACTATTGTATCAGTATTGCCTTTCATATTTTTTACTTTAACAAAATTAAGACACAAATGTATAAATATAAAAATATTTTATCTAATTTTTTAATTAATTTTTTTGTTTTTAAGTTTTACCTTAAATTCGTAAGCTAATATTATTGTATCTGTACGAAAATTCTGTAATCTGCTCTATTATTGATATTGAATAATAAAAACCGTCCGCCGGCTGGAGGATAAGCAATCTCCTGATGTACAGATTGCTTTCCCGAAGGATAAATAATTTTTCAGAGTTGACTTATAGTAATAAATATTGAATATTTGTATATTTGCATTTTTGAAAAATTAAATTAGTTTAATTTTGAGTAGATGACCAAAGCAGAGACAAAATTATCAAAACGCAAATTAAGAAGTTCATACCTTACATCTGTTGTAAGTATTTCTTTGGTTTTGTTTATGTTGGGATTAATGGGATTGTTAATTTTAAATGCAAAGAAATTATCAAATCATGTAAAAGAAAATGTTGGTTTTTCGGTAATACTAAAAAATGACGTTAAAGAAGTTGATATGATTCGTTTACAAAAAAATTTAGACGCATCAGATTTTGTAAAATCCACCGAATTTATTACCAAAGAGAAAGCCGCACAAGATTTACAAAAAGATTTAGGCGAAGATTTTATCAATTTTTTAGGCTACAATCCATTATTAGCATCAATAGAAATAAAATTAAATGCTAATTATGCTAATAACGACAGCCTATCAGTTATTGAAAAGAAACTACGAACATATCCGCAAATTAAAGAAGTTTTTTATCAAAAGAATTTAATTAATCTGATAAATGAAAATATTAAACGACTTGGGTTAATAATTTTACTTTTTAGCATTTTGTTATTGTTTATTTCAATAGCGTTAATAAATAATACTATTCGTCTAACAATTTATTCCAAAAGATTTTTAATTAATACTATGCAATTAGTTGGGGCAACACGGCGTTTTATACGTGCACCGTTTATAGGAAGAAGTGTTGTTCATGGTATTGTCGGTGCCATTATTGCAGTTAGCCTCTTATCTGTATTAATCTATTTTGTTCAAAGAGAGCTTACAGGATTGTTGCTGTTTCAAGAAATTGATATTATTGCAATATTATTTCTGTCTGTAATGATGCTTGGTATTTTTATAGCATTAGTTTCAACTTACGTTGCTGTTAATAAATATTTAAGAATAAAAACAGACGATTTATATTATTAGTTTAAGTTTAGGAAAGTTTGATGTTTGAACTTACCTTTGCTAACTTTGCATGAAATAAGAAATTGATATTTACTTAATTATGAAATTTTAATAAAAATATAAACAAATGAAAAAAGTAATTAAAAAAGAAATTAAGAAAGTTGATTTTGCACTTGGTAAAGAAAATTATCGTTTATTATTAATTGGTGTTATAATAATTATTATTGGTTTTATTTTAATGACCGGTGGCGCAGTTAACGATCCAAATAAATTTAATCCCGAAGTGTTTAGCTTCCGCCGAATAACATTAGCTCCTATTGTTGTGTTGTTTGGTTTTATTTTTGAAATTTGGGCTATTATGAAAAAACCTAAAGATGACGAGGAATGATAATTGTACCCATTCACAGTTCGCCGGCTGGCGGATAGCTGAATTGTTAAATTGCTAAATTGTTTCCCGAACCATCAGCGATTTTCTATGTATTATAAATTATATTAAAGGCTTATTTAAACACCTAATAAACAATACATTATAGCTTTAAACACTAATATTAAATATGGCGGTTTGTTGTTAATGATTAAATAAGGTAATAAGGTTAAACTTACTCAACATTAATTATCCTACTAAGGTTAAAAATTTGGAAATAAGGTTTTTAAAATGAAACCTTATCTTAAGTATATTAACCTTAGTAGTAATTGTGAATGTATTACAAAAAACCTTATTACCTTATTATTCCGCCACATATTATTATAGTTTTTACATAATTAAAATACAGTATATCAATAAAATAGAAAATATTATCATAAATTAATTTATAGATAGAAAATCGCTGA
>JAUVJB010000018.1 GCA_030592465.1 Bacteroidota bacterium
CGTTCTCGAATATATAATATTGAATATCAAAAATATATTGATAATATTTCTTCAAAACGAAAAACAATGGTATCAACCGGTGACCGCTCTGCTAAAATCAGAACTTATAACTACCCGCAAGGACGAGTTACCGACCATCGAATAGGTTTAACGCTTTATAACTTGCCTTCGATTATTGGTGGTAATATTCAAGAAATTATTGACAAATTACAAATGGCTGAAAATGCCGAACGATTAAAAGAAAGTAATTTGTAACTATACTATACTTTGCGCTGTTATATTTTGCGTAATATAATTTAATAATTTTTGGAAATAGAAAAAAAATTATATCTTTGTATTATATAATGCTCTTGGCAACGTATTCTCAATTTTTTTATATTATAGCGAGAATGCCAACCCTGGAGCTTTTTTTTAATTAATATGAAAAAAAGAACAGCTATTTTAGTTGATGGTGGGTTTTTTTTAAAGAGATATCGCTCAATCAACAAAATAATTAAACTTGACCCTGTAAGAACTGCAAATGATCTTTGGGAAATGTGTCTCAAACACTTGACACAGGCTAAAGGAGAAGAATTTGATTTATATCGTATCCTCTACTATGATTGTTTGCCCTATGATAAAAAACAACATAATCCTATTACTGGTAAATCCATTGACTTTTCTAAAACAGAACAACATAAATTCCAAATTGAATTCTTAGAAGAACTTAAAAAGAAAAGGAAAATAGCTCTTCGACTTGGTGTATTAGAAGACAGAAAACGTTGGATAATAAAATCTTCAAAAACTAAGGAATTACTTACCAAAAAATTGAATATTGATGATTTAACAGAAGATGATGTTCAATTTGATTTTACTCAAAAAAGAGTCGATATAAAAATTGGACTTGATATTGCTTCAATGACTTTAAAGAATCAAGTTGAGCAGATAATATTAATATCTGGTGATAGTGATTTTGTTCCGGCAGCTAAATTAGCTAGACGTGAAGGCATAGATTTTTTGCTTGATCCTATGTGGAATCCCATTAAACCTCACTTGTTTGAGCATATTGATGGATTAGTTTCTAAAATTAAAAGACCAAAAAATCATAATTTTTAACACGCAATATAGCAAAAAAAAGTAACGTGTTAAATAAGAGAGGTTAAAGTGTTGTTCACAAACCGGCAAGGGTTTTCAAGAAACAATCTTTTTTAAATGAGGAAATGGTTTGAGTTTTACAACTTCGCAAATATCCGTATTGAAAAAATCCAACAACTTGTTGGTCAAATTCTCTTGATAATTACAAAAAAATATAAAAACATAATTGTATACGATAGAAGAGATTGAAGAAGAATTGGCTTTAACAATGCAGCAAAATAATTAAAAACAGCAAGTTTAGATGATAAAAAAATTTTGAATCGTATTACGAAACATAATCACTATTGGATGAGTTCGCCGAAGAGAAAAAATATATATTATGAATTCTAAAATCCTTTTTGAAAATATAAAGAAGAAAAAAAGTTTTTTGTGTATTGGTTTAGATACTGATATTAACAAAATACCACAGTTTTTGCTTAATTATCAAGACCCGATTTTTGAATTTAATAAACAAATTATTGATGCTACTCACGATTTGTGTGTTGCTTATAAACCAAATACTGCTTTTTATGAACAATATGGTAATAAAGGTTGGTTAAGTCTCGAAAAAACCGTTAATTACATAAAAACAAAATACCAAAATATTTTTTTAATAGCTGATGCTAAACGCGGCGACATAGGAAATACTTCTGACATGTATGCTAAAGCTTTTTTTGAAAATATGAATTTCGATGCAATAACTGTTGCTCCATACATGGGCGAAGATTCTGTAAAGCCTTTTTTGTTATATAAAGATAAATGGGCAATTTTACTGGCTTTAACATCAAACAAAAGTGCTCAAGATTTTCAATTTGATGATTCAAATACAAACCTTTACGAAAAAGTAATCAGCAAATCAAAAAAATGGGGAAATGAAGACAACCTAATGTATGTTGTTGGTGCCACAAAAGCAGAAATGTTTAAAGATATCAGAAAATTAATCCCCAATCATTTTTTATTAGTACCCGGTGTTGGTGCTCAAGGAGGCAGCTTGTCCGAAGTAACAAAATATGGAATGAACAATAAATGCGGACTTCTTGTAAATTCATCACGCTCAATAATTTATGCTGATAACACTCCTGATTTTGCTATATATTCAAGAAAAAAAGCTTCTGAAATAAAAACAGAAATGGAAAAATTACTTTTAAAGTATGAGTCCAATCCGAAATAGGTAAAACGTCATTGCGATCCGCCAGCTGGCGGAGAGGCAATCTCAATCAACTGTGGAACGTTTAACAAGATTGCTTCAGTCGTTCCTCCTTACTAATGACAACTATATTTTTTTATTGTCATTTATTTTTGTGGGCACCCGATTTCACGGGTGGCTTACTCCTCGCAATGACGGATTTTTTTTGACTTTTCGTAGTAGACTCAAATAAATAAAATAATCAAATTCCTATTATTTTATTAATTTTTTGCTTAAATTTATTGGCTCTTTTAATTTCCAAATAAAAATGACCGAAGCTTTTCTGCAACATATATGGAAATATCATTTATTTGATAAAAAAAAATTAATCGCCTCAACAGGTGAAAAAATTGAAATATTAAATATTGGACAACTAAACACAGATGCCGGTCCTGATTTTTTTAATGCTAAAATTAAAATAGACAACACTGTTTGGGCAGGTAACATTGAAATACATATTAACTCATCTGACTGGATTAAACACTCACACAACACAAATAAAGCTTATGATAATGTAATACTTCATGTTGTTTATAATAACGATATGCAAATTACACGAAGCACCGGTGAGCCAATTCCTACAATTGAATTAAAATTTAATAAAAAATTATTTGATAATTATCAAGATTTAATTCAAAACGAACAATGGATTTCTTGTGAAAATGAAATTAATAATATCGATGGTTTTATTATTGACTTCTGGCTCAACAGCTTATTAATTGAGCGATTAGAAAACAAATCAGAATATATTCTTAAAAACTTAAATCAAAATAATAATAATTGGGAAGAAACATTTTATCAACAACTTGCAAAAAATTTTGGAATAAAAATAAATCAACAACCATTTGAACAACTCACAAAATCATTACCACTTAAATATCTATCTAAACACAAAAATAATTTGTTTCAGATTGAAGCTTTTCTTTTTGGACAAGCCGGGTTTTTAGAGACTAATGTTGATGGCGATGATTACTATTCGGAGCTGAAAAAAGAATATTTATTTTTAAAAAACAAATTCAAGCTTAAACCAATTGAAAAACATTTATGGAAATTTTTACGTCTCCGTCCTTACAACTTCCCTACAATTCGCATTGCACAATTTGCCACATTAATTTATAAATCATCCGGTTTATTCTCAAAAATTATTGAATGTGATGATTTAATTGAGATAAAAAAATATTTTTCAGTATCAACATCAGAATATTGGGACACTCATTATGTTTTTAACAAAACATCGAAAAAAAAGACAAAAAAAACAGGCGACGTTTTTATCAATTCATTAATAATAAATACAATCATTCCTTTTTTGTTTGTTTATTCAAAATCGAAAGACAATGATATATACAAAGTTAGAGCTTTAAAATTTCTCGAGAAATTATCACCCGAGAAAAATTCAATAATTAATAATTGGAAAGTACTTGGTATGCCCGTTCCAAATGCTTTTTATTCACAGGCTTTAATTCAATTAAAAAACGAATATTGTGATAAGAAAAAATGCTTATATTGTCAGATTGGAAATAGAATTATAGTAAAAAAATCATAATGAACAAATTCAGCTTAAAATCAATTTATATTCCTTTATTTTTACTTTTACTAATATTGATTATTGGAATAGTTGGTTTTGTTACTATTGAGCATTACTCATTTATTGATGCTTTTTTTATGACAATTATCACAATGTCAACCGTTGGCTTTGGCATTCTTCATCCTTTATCAATAACAGGTAAAATTTTTACTGTATTCTTAATACTTTTCAGTTTTGGTATTTTTGCTTACGTTGCCTCAGAGATAGCGAGATACATCATATCCGGGAAGTTACAAGATTATGTTAAAACTCATAACAAATACAAAAAAATCAGAAAACTCAACAATCATGTTATTATTTGCGGATACGACCGTAACGGGAAGCAAGTTGTTAACGAGCTTTTAAAGTATAAAGAGAATTTTGTGATAATTGAAAAAAACGAACAAATAATTAATGATTTACAAAAAAACTCACACCATCTATTTCTCGAAGGAGATGCATCGGAAGATGAAATACTTATTAAAGCAAAAATAAAAACTGCAAAAGCCCTAATTACAACATTACCAAACGATGCTACAAATCTTTTTATAGTTCTATCTGCACGACAATTAAATAAAAAATTAACAATAATAAGTCGGGCGTCAAACGAATCTTCATTTTCAAAATTAAAGCAAGCCGGAGCAACAAATGTTATTATGCCCGATTTGATTGGCGGTAAACGAATGGCAAAACTTATTCTTAAACCGGATATTATTAAATTTTTAGAGCAAATACAACGGGTGAAAGGAGATAATGTAAAAATTCATGAAATTTCATGCGACAAATTATCTCCCGGTTTTATTAATAAATCAATTAAAGAACTCAACGTTAGAAATGCTTCGGGAGCAAATATTATCGGATTAAAAACTGAAAAAGGTGAATACGTATTAAACCCTGAACCTACATACAAATTATCATCTCAATATAAAATTTTTACACTTGGCACTTTGTCTGAAATTGAAAAATTCAAATCAATTTTATCAAATGAATATACGGGTTAAAATATTATCTTTGTTAAAAATTTTAATCCTTTTATAATAAATGAAGCAATATTTAGATTTATTAGACCATGTCTTAACAAACGGGACTATAAAAAATGACAGAACAGGTACAGGAACTAAAAGTGTGTTTGGCTATCAAATGCGATTCAATTTACAACAAGGATTTCCATTACTCACTACAAAAAAACTGCATTTAAAATCAATAATATATGAACTTTTATGGTTCTTAAAAGGTGAAACAAACACAAAATATCTAAACGAAAACAATGTTAAGATTTGGGATGATTGGGCTGATAAAAATGGCGAATTAGGTCATATCTACGGTTATCAATGGCGATCATGGCCTGCAAGCACCGGTAAACATATCGACCAAATATCTAATGTTGTTGTTGATATAAAAAACAATCCAAATTCACGACGACTTATTGTAAGTGCATGGAATGTAGGCGAACTCGACAAAATGGCTCTGCCGCCTTGCCATATCTTATTCCAATTTTATGTTGCCGACGGTAAACTATCATGCCAACTTTATCAACGAAGTGCTGATATTTTTCTTGGCGTTCCGTTTAACATTGCTTCTTATGCACTTTTAACTATGATGATGGCGCAAGTAACAAATCTGAAACTCGGGGATTTTGTTCACACTCTCGGTGATGCTCATATTTACCTTAATCACATTGAACAAACAAAGTTGCAATTATCACGTGAACCTCGCAAGCTACCAACATTGAAAATTAATCCAACGGTTAAAAATATTTTTGATTTTAAATATGATGATTTTACTCTTACTGATTATAATCCACAACCACATATTAAAGGAGCAATATCTGTGTGAGGTGTTTAGTTTGTAAAGTTGTAAGGCTAAAAAATTCAAAGTATAAAGTAAAAATAATTTTGAAATACTTTTTACTTTAGCCTTTAATGAGAACTTATGCAATAATAATATAAACAACTAAGTATCAATCGAATACAAAAACATCAATCGATGAAAAACATTTCCATAATAGTAGCAATTTCGGAAAACAATGCCATAGGAAAAAATAATGACCTTTTATGGCATATTTCTGATGATTTAAAACGTTTTAAAAAACTTACCACAGGTCATACAATAATTATGGGTAAAAAAACATTTGATTCTTTACCAAACGGACCTTTACCAAATAGAACAAATATTGTTATTACACACAATAAAAATATTAAAATCCCGGGCTGCATAATTGCTCATTCAATTGAAGATGCAATTAACAGATGTAATAATGAAGACGAAATTTTTGTTATTGGAGGAGGCTCAATCTATAAACAACTTCTAAAATATGCCAACAAAATATATTTAACCCTTGTTCACAAAAGTTTCGATGCCGATGCATTTTTTCCTGAGATTAATTTTAATGAATGGACAATTATTGAACAAACCGATTTTACTGCTGATGATAAAAATAAATATGCCTATTCGTTTATTACTTATGAAAAAAAATAATGAACAATAATCCGAAACATAAGGTAATGAAAAAAATATTCAAATTGTTTATTATCAGCATACTTATTTTGATAATATTTAACGCCTCATTTTTTATTTACGCAATAGCAACAGATTACCACCCACCCAAACAAGAAACAATATCTAAAAATAATTATACCGATACAATTATTAATCAAACATTTTCTGTACTTACGTGGAATGTAGGTTATTGCGGTCTGGACGAAACTATGGATTTTTTTTACGATGGTGGCGAAAAAGTCCGTTCAACAAGACAATCAACATTAAACAATTTAAAAAACATAATAAATTTTATAACAGAAAGAGATACAATTGATTTTATTCTACTTCAAGAAGTAGATAAATTTTCAAAACGAAGTTATTTTACTAATCAATTCGATAGTTTAAAAACAAAACTAACAAACTATATTGGCACTTTCGCATTAAACTACAATGTTAAATATATACCATTCCCGTTATTATCACCACTTGGAAAAATTAAAGCAGGACTGGCAACTTTTAGTAAAATAAAACCCAGTCTTTCAACACGTTATTCATTTCCGGGCAACTACTCAATGCCAAAAAAATTATTCCTGCTCGACCGTTGCTTTTTAGTAAATAAATATAAACTTAAAAACAGCAAAAACTTAATTATTATTAATACTCATAACTCAGCATACGATAAAGGGAATTTAAAACAGCAGCAAATGCAATATTTAAAAAAATACATCATAAATGAATATAACAAAGGTAATTATATAATTGTTGGCGGCGACTGGAACCAATTACCACCAAAATTTTCTGTTAACAACTTTACTAAACTACAAACAAAAAATATTATTTTAAAAAATATTGACAATAACTTTTTACCCGACTCTTGGAAATGGATTTTTGACCGGAACTTGCCAACAAACAGAAGTTTAGAAAAAAAATATTCACCCGGTAAAACCTACACCACAATTATTGATTTTTTCGTTATCTCTCCTAATATTACAAACATTTTTGTAAAAACGATTAATCTTAAATTTAAAAATTCAGACCATCAGCCAATTATTGCATCATTTAAAATAAAAATTTGAGCATATCAAAAACTAAATATGTAAAAAGAATAGTAATTTTTAAATAAAAATTATTACATTTGAAAATTAAAGATACTTTATAGAATAACAAGTAAACAGTCTATGGTAACCGATGAAGATATTTTAAAACTTATCTCTACTATAAAAGTTGTTTCAACGTATAATTTTACGAATTATTCGGAAAAATCGTTTAAACGTAGAGTTGAAAAGCTTCTTATTGATTATAAAACTGATGTTAACGGACTTATAAGCAAGGTATCAAACGACAAAGAATTTCTTGAGCAAATAATTAAAGACATTACAGTTAACACAACTGAATTATTTCGAAATCCTGAAATATGGATTACACTGAAATATAGAATATTACCTAAATTTAAAAAAAATAAATCAATTTTTATTTGGCATGCAGGGTGTTCAAGTGGTCAGGAAATTTATTCAATGTTAATACTTTTGAACGAACTTGAATTATTCGACAAAGCAAAAATTTTTGCTTCGGACATTAACACAAAAATGCTTGAAAATGCAAAAAGAGGAGAATATAAATATAGATTTAATTTAGGGTATCTTGATAACTTTGATAAAGTTATTAAAGAAAATCCTTATAATTACGATGAATATAAAGATGTGCCTTACACAAAATATTTCGATATAGATAAAGCCAAAGATACAATAATGATGAAAAAATTTCTTCGCGATAAGCCTGTTTACAGAAAACACGACCTTGTAAACGATGGGAATATTTTCTATTCTAAATTTGATATAATTTTGTGTAGAAATGTAATTATTTATTTTAATAATAAATTACAAAACAGTGTAATTGAATTATTTAGCAATAATTTGTATCGTAACGGATATTTAGTACTTGGCGCACATGAAAGCATATTAGGTTCTGTTGCAAATAATTTTGAACGAACTAAAGGTTTATATAAAAAAAAACCTGTTTAATATATTAATTTAGTTTTTTACATTAAAAAAACGATTTTTATTCTTTAGATTAAATGATTAATAATATAGGCATAGTAGATACAAGAAAAATTATTAAAGCTATTAATGAAACATATAACTATGATTTCAGCAATTATGCTTTAACCTCTTTTAAGCATCGGCTTATCAAATTTTTTAATAATAATAATTACAACAGTCTTGACAACTTTATTGAAAAAATTTATGAAAAAAAATTTCCATTTGATGATTTTATAAACCAAATTCTTATTGATACTACCGAAATGTTTAGAACTCCTTCATTTTGGAGGGAAATGAGAGACCATTATTTGCCTCAATTAGTTTCGAGCCGAGATTTTAAAATATGGTTGCCTCACATTACTTCAGGCGACGACCTGTTTACTCTCGAAATTATATTATATGAATTAGGTTTATCAAATAATGCTCGGATTACTGTAACAAGCATGAGCGAAAAAAGAATTGAAAAAATAAAAACCGGAGGAATATATAACATTAAAAAAATGGAAGTAGGCACTGCAAACTATAAACGTTACGCAGGCAAATCTCAATTGTCAAATTATTATACAGTTCAAAATAATTCTGCCTATATGGATACTTCCTTATTAAAAAATGTTAATTTTCAAAAACATATAATAACCCAAGACAAACCATTGTCAGGGTTTAAGTTAGTTATTTTTCAAAATCACATGATTTATTTTAATCAATCATTAGAAGACAAAGTTGCTTCATCAATAATTGACAGTCTCGTTGCAGGAGGTATCTTCGCTATTGGAAGTGGTGAGTCTTTAGAATATAGTACCGTAATGAATAAAATAAAATTAATTGATAAATTTGAAAAAATTTATAAAAAGAAATTGAGTTAATTTAGTTTATTAATGAATTATAAAGCAGTTATAATAGGAGGTTCAGCCGGCAGCTTTCAGGTAGTTACTAAAATATTAGCATCATTACCTGAAAATTATCCTTTGTCGGTTTTTTTATGCCTCCATAGGCTCAAACACATACGTTCCGGCTTTGTTGAAGCCCTGTCAATAAAAGCAAAAATGCCTGTTGAAGAACCAATAGATAAAGAACCAATAAAAAATGGTAAAATTTATCTTGCACCGGCTAATTACCATATGTATGTTGAATTGGGTAATAAGTTTGCATTATCAACGGAAGAGCCCATTAATCATTCAAGGCCTTCAATTGATCTTTCTTTTGAATCTGTAGCATATAATTATAAAAAAAAGATTGTGGGAATTATTCTTTCAGGTGCAAATCGCGACGGTGCAATGGGGCTTAAAGCTTTAAAAGATGCAGGTGGCACTGCTATTGTTCAAGACCCCAAAGAATGTCAAGTGCCAACTATGACTACTGCTTCAATTAATGCCACTAACGTTGATTACATACTTAAGACTGATGAAATTATTAAATTTTTACTTAACTTAAGATAAAATTTTATGCAGAATTTAAAAAATTATAAATCAACAGCAATTGTTACAATATTATTATTTATAATTTCCGAACTGTTTTTTTATCAAGAACTATCAAAACTTATCTCTGATGTTCAAAAATTATCAGATATTCAAACTAATTACTCAATTTTAATTGCATTTTTTATTATAACTTTAATTTTAGGAATATTTCTTTTTGCAATATCATTAAAATTATTACCTTTAAAACCTGATAAAATTGTAACAAAAAAAATAAATAATAGTACAAAAGAAACAAACGAAAGTGCAAAAAAAATTGAAGAAGAAACAAAAAAAACAGAAATAGAAACAGAAGAAACCTTAAAACTTAAATCAATATTTGATGAATTAAAAAAAGTTAAGGACATTAACTCCTTTACTGAAAATTTTTTAATTAACATTGCAAACAAATATGAAATTGTTCAAGGTCTCTTTTATTTAAAAGATACTAAAGGGGAATTTACAATACACACTAAATATGCATACTTTAGCGAAGAAGAACCGAAAAATTTTAAAATAGGTGAAGGTTTATCCGGACAAGTTGCAAAAAATAAAAAGGCAATGAATTTGTCAGACATACCTGAAAACTACATTAAAATTGTATCAGGTTCAGGAGAAGGAACTCCTAAACATTTGCTTATTTTTCCTGTTCTTCAGAAAGATAACACAATAGGAATTGTTGAATTAGCTTCATTTATTCCTTTTAAAAATGATTTCATAAACCAATTGACTATTTTATTTGAAGAAAATAGTGATTTTATTTCAAAATTAATCAAAAATTAAATTAAGAATTATAATATTCAGAATATTATCTTAATTATGAATAATAAAAAATTACATAACAATAATTTTCAAACAGGAGCAGTAATTGCCGGATTTATAATAATTATAATAGCATGGACTATTAATTTCATAACTAATGATATTAGATTTTCATTTACAAATTTAGTTCATATGCACACTTCAAACCCTGTGCTGTTTATTATTGACATTCTTCCGCTATGTTTCTATTTTGTTGCCAATTTTCTTTTAAAAAGCACAAAAAAAACAGTTTCTGATTTTGAAGCAAAAATAAAAGACCAAACAGATAATATAAGAAAAAATGCTCAATTTGCCCAAAAAATAGGAGAAGGCGATTTTTCATTTGACCAAACAGATGTAGACAAAAACGATATTCTTGGAAAGTCCCTTGTTAAAATGCGAAACGACCTTGTAGCCTCAAAAAATAAGGAAGTTGAACAAAATTGGATTGCTCATGGCAAAGATAAAATATCAACCATACTTCGATTACACACTGACATTAACGATTTAGCTTACGACACACTCGTAAATTTAATTAACTATATTGATGTTACTCAAGGGGCTTTCTATACTTTTGATGAAGAAGAAAAAAACCTTATTAATGTAGCAACATTTGCTTACAATAGAAAAAAATACGTAACTCAAGAATTTAAAATTGGACAAGGCTTAATAGGACAAGCTGCCTATGAAATGGAAACTATTTATCGTACCGAAATTCCCGACGATTATATAACAATTACTTCGGGTATCCTTGGTGACGAAAAACCATCATGTATCTTAATAGTCCCATTAATTACCGATGAAAAATTACAAGGAGTTATTGAATTTGCTTCTTTAAAAAATGATGTTACTCATTTAAAAATTAATTTTGTAGAAGAATTAAGTGATATTCTCGCTCGCACCCTTTTTAACTTAAAAGTTAATTCTCGAACAGAAAAACTCTTGAAAGAGGCTCAAGAAATGACAGAGGAACTAAGAGAGAACGAAGAAGAACTCCGTCAAAATGCCGAAGAGATGCGAGTAACACACGATGAGCTTGAAAAAACAAACGAAACCCTCGAAAAACAAATACTTGAAGTCGAAAATGCACAAAACCGTCTCCACTCACTACTAGAAAATGCTTCCGAAGTAATTTCAATTTACGATGAAAACATGAAGCTTAAATACATAAGCCCTTCTGTTAAAAAAATATATGAGTACTCTATCGAAGAAATGATAGACGGAAAAGACACCGAAAGATTGACTTCGCAAGGTGTAAAAGATATTAAACAAATGTTTAAAAAATTATTATCAAATCCAAACACTTCTCTTTCAATTCAATATACATATATGCGTAAAGACGGTGAAAAAATTTATATTGAATCAACCGGAAGAAACCTTTTACACGACCCCGCTATTAGTGGAATTATTATTAATTCACAAGATATTACTGAAAGAAAAAGAGCTGAAAAAGAAGAAAGAATGAAAAGCCAAATGCAAGCTCTTTCTGAAAATAGCCCTGATATGATTATCCGTCTTAACATAGAAGGACAATTCTTTTATGTAAACCCTATTGTGAAAATATTTACAGGTATTGACACTAACGAAGTAATAAAAAAATCAGTTGATGAAGTAAATTTCAACGCTCAAATTACAAACTTCTTTAAAAATACAATTAAAAAAATTAAAGAAACACAAGAAAAAATTAATACAGAAATTGTATTTCCTACTAATTTTGGCGATAGAATAATGCAAGTGAACTCAATACCTGAATTTAATGACGAAAAAGAATTAGAAACAATACTTATTGTAGCCCATGATATTACAGAAATGAAAAATATCGAAATGGAGATTCAAGATAAAAACAAAAAAATTACAGAAAGCATTAATTACGCAAAAAGAATACAAGGCTCAATATTACCGGACACTAAATTTATTCAATCCTACCTGCCAAACTCATTCATTTTTTATAAACCAAGAGATGTTGTAAGTGGCGATTTCCCATGGTTCTTTAAAAAGAATGATGCTATTTATATAGCTGCTGTTGACTGTACCGGACATGGAGTGCCCGGAGCCTTACTTTCATTTATCGGATATTTCATTTTAAATAATATAGTTGACCATGATGAAAAAAATACTGCCGGACAAGTATTAGATAAATTACATTATGGTGTAAGAAAAACTTTAAAACAAGATCAAAACGATGCCAATGCACGCGATGGAATGGATATTGCATTATGTAAAATAAACTTAGAACAAAATATTTTAGAATATGCAGGTGCTCATCGACCATTATATTTTATAAAAAATGGGGAATTAACGCAATATAAAGGAAATAGAAAGGCAATTGGAGGAATCCCCTTAGGAAAAAAGCCGGAGTTGGATTTTCAAAATCATATTATTATCTTTGAAGTTGGAAATAAAATCTTTTTTTTCTCCGATGGGATAACCGATCAATTAGGAGGCCCTAATAAACGGAAATATCAGGCAAGTCGCATTAGAGAAAATTTAATAGAACATTCTGATTTTACAATGGTACAATATTCAAATTTTTTTGCCAGAGACTTTAAAAAATGGCAAGGCGAGAATAAACAAATTGATGATGTACTTTTAATTGGAATTGAATTCTAGCTTCATTATATTTGAATAAATAAATTCTAATTAATTTTATCTTATGGATGATAAAAAAGTTGACATTAAAGATTTACTTGCATTCGCTTATAGCTTCTATAAAACAGTGAAAGAATTTAAAATTTGTCTGGTTTATGAAGGAGAGGTTACGCATCAAATTATTAAAGCTTTTACCTCATTAACTGAAACAAACATGGACATTGACGAAGAATCAACATCTACTCAAAAAAAAGTTTTCCATGTTATGGTTGAAAGTTTACAAAATATTAGTAAACATGCTAATTATTTACCTACAGAAAATCAAAGAAAAGAAGGCAAAGGTGTTTTTATGCTTAGTAAAAACGACGAAGCATATTGCATCACGTCAGGTAATATAGTTAATAATGCCAAAGTACAGGAAATAAAAAGCCTATTAATAAAAATTAACAATCTTGACAAAGATGGACTAAAATCACTGTATAAACAACAAATAAGAGAAGGCAGGATAACATTGAAAGGTGGTGCCGGTCTTGGATTTATTGATATTGCTAAAAAAACGGGCAATAAATTAAACTTTAATTTTTTATCAATTAATGATAAATATTCATTTTTTGTGCTTAATTCAAAAATTTCTAGAAATCTAAATACTAATTAATTATGGAAATTATTAAAATAATTGGAACTGACGATACACCAAATGTAATCTTAGATGCTGATAATGAAATATTTGAAATTTCAGGTCGTTCATTACCCGAAGATGTTGCAGCTTTTTACGAACCGATACTTGATTGGTTAGATGATTACGCTGATGAAGCAAAACCAAAAACAGTTTTTGATTTTAAACTTGTTTACTTTAACACTGCTTCTTCAAAATTAATTCTTGACATCCTTCTCAAATTAGAAGAAATGTACGAAGCAGGAAAAGATGTGCTTGTTCGCTGGCATTTCCCTGACGATGATGAGGATATGGAAGAAGCCGGCGAAGAATATGCAGATATTGTTGAAGTTCCCTTCGAACAAGTGAGTTATCCTTTAGATTAATTTATTATTAATTAGTATTTTTATTTTTTTCTTTCATTAATAATGGAGAAATAGAATGAGTGAAGAAATCTTAAAAGCTCTGATGCAATTATTTGCAATAATTGCTAAGCAAGATGGTGGAGTTGAAGCTAATGAAATTGTTTACGTCAAAACATTCTTGACACAACAATTAAATGCCGAAGTTGTTGAAGAATATCTTGATCTTTTTTATCAACACGCCGGTATTGATAAAACCCAAGATATTAATGAACAAAAAGAAAATAATAAAAAAAAACTCACCTCTGTTAAAGATTCTGTTAGGATATTAGGCATTTGTAAAAAAATTAATAAAAAACTTACCCAAAAACAAAAATCGGTTGTTCTTGTAAGACTTTTTGAACTTGTTAATGCCGACAGAAAATTTTCCGACCAAAGAATGGCTATTATTAATACCGTAGCCGAAGTTTTTAATATCCCAAATGAAGAATTTAAAAATATTGAAACTTTTGTTGTTGAAAATGAACCCGAAAAACTTGACGTTAACAGTATTTTAATAATTAATCACAAAGAATATAAATACCAAAATTGTAAACATATACTAACCGAAGCTCTTGATAAAAATATTTTTATATTACAAATAAAAAGCGTTGATTTATATTTCTTAAAATATACAGGTTCTCAAGAAATATTCTTAAATGGACTTCCAATTAACAGCAAAAGAATCTATCTATTCGCAAATGGTAGTGCTATACGATTACCAAAAGGCAAACCTGTTTATTACAGCGATGTTGTTTCCCACTTTTTATCTGATATTACTTCTGTTAAAATATCATACAATGTTAATAATGTTGAGTTTCGTTTCCCAAACGGGACTATTGGATTACGTGATATTAACATCTCTGAAAAACAAGGCGAACTTATAGGCATTATGGGGGCAAGTGGTGCCGGTAAAACAACTCTGTTAAATGTGTTAACAGGCATGGAAGTTCCATCAAAAGGATAAGTCCTTATTAACGGCATTAACTTACACACCGAATCAAAAAAAATGGAAGGCGTTATAGGTTATATCCCTCAGGATGATTTACTTATTGAAGAACTTACTGTTTACCAAAACCTTTATTTTAATGCTAAACTTTGTTTTAAAAATATCACTAACGAAGAAATTGTCGCGATTGTTGATAAAACATTATCAAACCTTGGACTCCTCGAATTAAAAGACCTAAAAGTCGGTTCGCCTCTTAATAAAACAATTAGTGGAGGACAACGAAAAAGATTAAATATTGCACTTGAACTAATTAGAGAACCACCAATACTTTTTGTTGACGAACCAACATCAGGATTATCATCTCGTGATTCTGAACACGTAATGGACCTTCTTCGGGAATTAGCTTTAAAGGGAAAATTGGTTTTTGTTGTTATTCATCAACCATCATCAGATATTTATAAAATGTTTGATAAAATGCTAATTGTTGATACAGGAGGACATTTAATTTATAACGGAAATCCTGTTGAAGCAGTTAAATATTTCAAACAAGCAGATGCTCAAATAAATAGCGATATTGGGGAATGTCCAACTTGTGGTAATGTAAATCCCGAACTTATTTTTAATATTATTGATGCTGAAGTTGTTGATGAATTTGGTAAATATTCCGGAAAACGAAAAGTATCACCACCGGAATGGGAAGATAATTTTAATAAAAAAATTAAACCTGACAAACATAAAGACCAAAAAGAGACACCACCCAAATCATTAAATATACCAAATTGGTTTAATCAATTCAGAATATATACTTTAAGAGACCTTTTTTCAAAAATTAGCGATAAACAATATGTTTTTATCAACTTAATAGAGGCTCCGTTATTAGCATTTATGCTTGCTTTCACTGTAAAATACATTTCCGATCCTAATTCAAATTTATATATTTTTAGAGAAAACGAAAATATCCCTCCGTATATATTTATGTGCATAATAACCGCTCTGTTTTTGGGGTTTATGGTTAGTGCAGAAGAAATATTTAAAGACAGAAAAATATTAAAAAGAGAGGCTTTCTTAAATCTCAGTCGTTCAAGCTATCTTTCATCTAAAATTGTTATCCTTTTCACAATTTCTGCAATACAAGCAATCCTTTTTGTTATTGTAGGTAATTATATTTTAGATATTAGAGGAATGATTTTTGTTTATTGGTTTGCACTATTTGCCACTGCTGCCTTTTCTAATATGTTAGGATTAATTATTTCTGCTTCGTTCGATTCTGCAGTTACAATTTATATACTTTTCCCTTTGTTAATGATACCTCACATGGTGCTTGGAGGTGCAATGTTTAGCTTTAACAAACTTAACAAAATGATTGGCAGTAACGACAAGGTGCCTATAGTTGCCGAATTAATTACTGCACGGTGGGCATACGAAGCATTAACAGTATATCAGTTTAAAGACAATCAATTTGAAAGACAATTTTATAATTTAGAAAAACAAATTAGCGTTTCCGATTTTAAACAAGTTTACTATATACCTGAATTAGAAGATATTGTTGATAATTGTGCACAAGGAATAAAAAGTGATAATGATTCAATAAAAACTATTACTAAAAATAATTTTGAGCTTTTAAGATATGAATTATCAAGAGAACAAAAAAATGTAAAAAACATAGAATTTAATTTTATTAATCAACTAAATAATGATTCCTTTTCCGACTATGTTGCGATAAACACAACAGATTATTTAGATAAATTGCTTGCTTATTATACAAAAATGTTCTCTGAGGCAAGCTATAAAAAAGAAAAAACAATTAATTATTTAGACGGGATTAAACCCGGATTTTACAATAAAAAACGTAATGTATATCATAATGAAGCATTATCTAATCTTGTAAAAAAAATATATGAAAAAAATAAAATTCTAAGAATTAAAAATCATCTTGTACAACAAGCAGACCCAATATATGAAGATCCTGTAGTAAATGGTTTTTTTGATTTTAGATCGCACTTTTATGCACCTCGCAAACATTTTATGGGTTTCTACTTTGACACCTATTGGTTTGATATTGCAGTAATTTGGATAATGATTTTACTCTTATATATAGTGCTTTATTACAATTTATTAAGAAAAACATTAAAAATTTTTATAAAATTATAACATAGTAATTTTTTATTATGAATTTTTTTTTTACTTTTATGTTTAAATCATTCTTTCTTATGTTTAGGAAATTATTTTATTTAATTTTTGTTAGTTTGATTATTGTATCATGCAATTCATCAAACAAAAACGAAGAAAATATTAGCGAAGATATTGAAATACCAGATTCGATTTTTGATGATAAACCTTTAATTATCTCTGAAGAAGCGATGAGTGATATTATTGAGAATATTTCATCACCTGTTGAAATGGCAGCTTTGCTGAAAGAAACCGGTGTTCCTTTTTCAAAAAAATATCTTTGCGATGTTAAACGTATTGATAAACTTAACACCAATTTTAAAAGAGCATTAAACTTAGGTATCTTAAGTTCTGACATGGGTTACTTAAACATGTACGACAAAACAGGCTCAGTAATGAGCAGCATGTCTGCTATTAAATCTCTTACTGATGATCTTAGAATTGGTCAATTCTTCGATTTTGAAACAATTAAACGGTTAGCTATTAACCACGAAAATCTTGATTCTCTAATGTACATTTCTGTTTCAAGTTTTAACAATATGGATTCTTATCTTCGTGAAACAAACAGAAGCGATGTAAGTTCTTTAATTGTTGTAGGAACATGGGTTGAAGGAATGTATTTTGCCACACAAGTGGCAAAGACCGCTCCTGAGGGTCATAAAATTATTGAGAGAATTGGTGAGCAGAAACTCATTTTAAACGACATATTACTAATTCTAAAAAATTACCAAAACGACAAACATTTTTACGATTTAGTTCAAGATTTTGAATCAATTAAAGAAAAATATAATGATGTTAAAATAACTTACACTGTTGGAGACCCGGAATCAAGAGAAATTAATGGCATGCTTATAATTGTTACAAATGATGAAAGCCACGTAGAAATTTCTAAAGAACAATTAACAGAAATTGTTAAAATTATTGAAAAAGTACGTAATAAATTAATTAACCTGTAATATGAAAAGAATAATCTTTTATATAATTCTTACATTATTCTTATTTAATAACAACACTTATGCACAAAGCGATGAATTAGTTAATGTTTGTGCTTTAGATATTGGAAATGCAACCTATCTCAAAGACTTTAAAGTTAAGTTGCAACAAAGCAATGTAAAGCCGCCACCTTGCACTAAGTTTTCAGTTGTGCTTAATAAAGGTACAATATATCAATTTAATGTTTGTGACGCAGCCGGCTATGAAGGAAAAGCTATTTTAAAATTACTAGACCACAGCAAACTTTTAGGCTCAAACAAAAAAGGTGATGGCACTCTTATGAAAGCTTTTGGGTTTCAGTGTCAAAAAACAGGAGTTTATAATATTCAGATATCATTTAATAACGGTAAGCAAGGTGCTGCAGTTGCAATCTTGTCATTCATGAATGTTAAATAATTTTATTATTATTATTTTTAAAAGGTGTCATATAAATTGTGACACCTTTTTTTATTTTCAAAACAACCAAATTTCTTAATAAAATACAGTTGATACAAAATAAAAATTGCGTAAATTTGATAATCCTTTTACAAACTATTTAATACTTTTTTATGAAACCTACTTGTTTTATTAATACAAAAATAAATATAAGTTTACCTATATGAGGGTTCTTTCATACCTTATACCAAATTGTTATTAACCTGATAAAAATACTTATTTTTGATAATGCCAACAGACTCATCCCGAAAACTTCAGGATAAGCAAGTGAAAAAATTGGGCAACTTGTTAAGGTGTGATATTAATAATTAAAATTATATACCGATGAAAAAAATCGTATTAATAATCCTGTTCTTTAATCTCGTTATAAGCCCTGCTTTTTCTCAAATACTTGTGCCTAAGATAAAAAATGACACAACACCTCAACGAATACACTATTTTTTTGGTTTTAGTTTAGTACCAACACCCGGTGGTTCATTAACAACATTTGCCATTGTTAGAGAACTGCGAAATGGGGACAAAACAATTTCCGCTATATCAAAAAGCACGCTTATTCTTCAAGCTTTTGGACAACAATATTCAAAAGCAAATCCTAAAAAAGAAAATTTCTTTAAAAAATATAAAGTAAATCCTGCAACTCTTGACGAAATATGGAAATTAAGATATTCACAATATCCTTTTAAAAATAAAAACGAACAGGGTTGGGCAAATAAAGAATCAATTCCTTCAATAGGACAGATGAACGAACTTAATAAATTCGGGATTTACAATATGTTTGATTATTGTTACGGAGAAAAGGCATTTAAACTTTTGCAGCTTATTCAAAATCAATCATGGGTGGCAAATTACAAAGGTTTATAAATAATATACTACCACAAAATAAACTAAAATAGTAAGAAACGAATAAAACAGATGTAGTTTAACCGGAATATACTGCTTTGGCAAAATATGTAATTTCTGATAAACGAAAGTAATTAAAAATATTTTTTCAAAATAATAAGCAATAACCGTAGCAATCGCCACTCCTGTTATTCCCCACCAATGAATAAACAACACACTTAGAGTTATATTAATAATTATCTCAAAAACAGAGCCCAGCAAAATAATATTACTACGTTTCAATCCTATTAAAATTGTTTGAGGGAAAACCATTCTGCTTACAATCAACAACAAATAAATATTAAACACATAGGCGCTTTCTGTAAAATTTTTATTAAAAATAATTGGATATATCCATATACTAAGGAACAATAAAACGATAGTAACAGGAAACAGAATGTGCATATATTGTTTTGACTTATTTTTAATTTTCTTTAACGAAGATGATAATTTATTTATGCTTGAAAATTCAGGTATCATAGCATTACTAAAAGCATTAGCAAGTATAACAACCAAAGGAAACTCACGCGCTCCATATTGAAAAATTGCAAATTTGGCAGCATCATAATAATGTGATACTAAAAAACCATCGACATACTTTGCCGAACCACTCAATAATGAACTGAATATTAAAGGATAAGCTAAATGAATGTGTTCTTTAATAAATTTGAATGATACAAGAAAACAAGCATATCTTTTTAAAAGAAATAATAACCAAATTATTCTTATTACAGAAATTAAAATCAATCCCCATAAGCAATATTCAATACTATAACCTAAAATTGAAGGTAACGAAACTAAAACAAGTTGAATAGAAAATGAAATAATTGAATATTGAATTATTTGCTTCGGTTTGTTTTTTAATAAATAAAAATATGTGATAAAATAACAAGGATTGCTAATTAAAATATAAATTAACAATAAATTAAAATACTTTATAGTATGTGAATTATTTAATAATTGCGACAGATAAGCCTTAAAAATTAATACAAATAAAAAGGCTAATATGCTGAAAAGACTTATAAGTAAAAACGCATTGAAAAACTCAGGCGACCTTTCATTATTTTTTGTCTCACTTTTTTTAAACGTCTTATTATTACCATATAATGGCAAAAATGATTGTGTTAAACCCGAAACCCAAAAAAAACTAACTGCACTTGCAATAAATAACAACTTTTCATAAACACCAATATCTGCTGTTGTTAGCTGTGTTTTGGTAAAAATTACGCCAATTAAAAATAAGGTTGCAAATCGTATTAATTGGGAAATTTGAAATCCGGATATATTGTTTATATATTTATTAATTTTCAATTGTAATAAACTTTTTTCTACAAATTTAATTTTTATTAGAACAATGTAAAAACTTTTTTCACTAAATA
>JAUVJB010000244.1 GCA_030592465.1 Bacteroidota bacterium
ATAATCATAATTAACACATAATACAAATATATCATAATTTATTAAAATTATTTAATATATAAAAAAAGTTTTGACTATTTAACCGAAAAAATAAGTTAAGCAGTGTTTTTTTTTGATATTTAATTTGTTAGATACATATATACTTTATAAAATAATTAAAAATGCTCCTACTGTTATATACTATAAATATTAAATTAATGTTTCATTTTTGAGTCCACTCCGAAAAGGTTTTTGCCACAAAGGCACGAAGACACAAAGGCATCCGCCAGCTGGCGGATTGAAAATAAACTTTTTATAATTTAATATTTTAGTCCCGAGTACTCGGGGATTTTTTATTGACTATTGATTATTGTCTATTGTTCGCTAACACATTGGTTAATAGCTTTATAATTTTATGTTTTCTAAAATTAAATATGGCGGTTACATAATTATGCATAAACAAAAAAATAGGCATTACAAATAATCAATAGTAAATCATCAATAAAAAATCGCTGAGTACTCGGGACTGATAATCAAAATCCCGAACATTCGGGAATAGAAAGCCTGATAGGTCTCAATCCGTCAGATGATGGACGACTTTACGGAAAGGACTCATAAAATTGTTTTTAATGTTTAAAATATGAAAAATTCAAATCACTCAAAAAATAAACTCAAACCATTGATAAAATGGACAGGAGGGAAATTTAAAGAGTATAAAAAATTTGAAAATTATATACCTGATTTTGATAGATATATTGAACCTTTTTTTGGCGGCGGAGGAGTTTTTTTCGCATTAAATCCTAAATGTCAGTCATTTGTGAACGATAAAAGTACCGACTTAATAAATTTTTACAAACAAGTTGGTAATAATAATTTTAAAACCGAACTGTATAAATTTATTGAGACTTGGGATTTGATTAAAAAATTCAGCACAATTACAAATTCTGAAATTTTAATGATTTATGGTGATTATTATAATGATGTAATTGAAAAAAAAGATGTCCCGTTTTTAATAAGAGCAGTTGTTTTTATGCACATTGATAATCCGGAATATAATAAATTATTTGATAATGAGTTTTTAATTGATTTCGATAATTTTACTTCAGAGATTATTAAAAATCTTATTAGTAAAATTCAACGAATTAGAAATATCTCAAAAAAAGAAAACAGAAATTTTAATAACGAAGAATTAAGTTCACATATTGAAACTGCTTTTAAGAGCGGATTTTATATTCATTTTAGAACTATGATGAATAAAATTCGCAAAAAAGAGACTACCAATATTACAAACGAAAAATTTTTGGCAATCTGGTACATAGTCAGAGAGTTATGCTATGGCTCAATGTTTCGCTTTAATAAAACCGGTGAATTTAATATCCCTTACGGTGGAATTGCCTATAATAAAAAAAAATTAAAACAAAAAGTTGATGCAATATTTTCGGAACAAGTAATAAATCTTTTCTCAAAAACTAAGTTATTTAATCTTGATTTTGAAGATTTTATTAATGAAATTAACCCAAATAGTTCTGATTTTATGTTTATTGACCCTCCTTATGATTCTACTTTCTCTGAATATGACCAAAATTCTTTTTCAAAAGACGACCAAATCCGACTTTCAAATATTTTATTAGAATCTCAAGCTAAGTGGATGTTGGTTATTAAAAACACTGAGTTTATTTATAATTTATATGATAAAGAAGGAATAAAAATTACTTCTTTCGAAAAATTATACACTTACAATGTAAGAGGACGAAACTCACGAAATGCCGAGCATTTAATAATTATGAATTATTAGAAAACAATAATTTTGTTGTATAAAAAAAAATCAAAATACATTTACGATTGTAATGTATGCCCCACCAGATGTGATGGAAAAAGTAAAGGTTTATATTTGTTTGAAAAGGATCTTGATTTTTCTGAACATTTTGAACAAAAAATTATTGACTATATAAATAATAAATCTAATTTTTTTGCTAAAAAAACCTCTGACAAAAGCTTCCCCGACATTGAAGTTCATAAAAAAGATGTAGATGAAGTCTTGTTTTATATTGAAATAAAAGTGCAAAAGCGGACTTTTATGTCAGTTGAAAAAATATTACCTCAAAGCAAGCTAAAACCTTCAGAAACAATTGCATTAAACCTCAGTGATTTGTTAAGATATTTTAGTATTCATGACAAAACAAATAAGCCTGTTTTTATTTTTTGGGGATTGTTAAACAGACCATGTATTGTGAAACAGAATGAATATTTGTTTTTTTATCAGAATATTAACACTCTAAAAAATATTTACAAAAAATTTGGTGATAAACGTCGTTTTAGACGAAAATCAGGACAAGGAGATGTTGTTAACGGTGTTCATAAAGGCGTTACTGTTAATTATCATTTCAGTCTAAATGAACTGAAAAAGTTTTATTTTAAGTAAAAAGCAATTTAACGCTTTGTTCAACTAATCAAAATTCATTAATTCTTTGTGTAAAAAATACCTTGTCTAATAATTTATATAGTATATTTGTAATAGATGCTTTTAAAGGTTAAAAATTTGAATTAAAAATAGATTTTTATTTTTTTGAGAGTTATTATTCTATTTAACTAATTTAAAAAATGTTTTTATCAGTTACATTTGAACAAATATGGTTGAACATTGCCTATATTTTTAATATAGTATATGTAATAACTATAATTTTTACTGTGATTTTTGTCATCCTCGAAAATCGCAACCCAACTAAAACAATATCATGGGTTATGGTTTTAATTCTATTACCTGTGGTTGGGATTATATTTTACCTGTATTTTGGGCAGAATTATCGTAAAAGCAAAATTTTTTCACGTAAAGGAATATCCGATTATCAAAAAATTGAGAGTTTAAGTAAAGTTCAGATAAATAAATTACCGAACAGTAAATTTTTAGAAAACAGAAAAATAAAAGATAAATTAAATATTATTACACTTCTTTTAAATAACAGCAAAGCATTATTATCAGAAAAAAATAAAGTAAAAATATTAAAAAACGGTAAGCAAACTTTTAGCTCAATTATTTATGAATTAGAGAATGCAAAACATCATATTCATATTGAATATTATATAATTGCAAACGACAAGATAGGAAATCAGATTAAAGAAATACTTAAACGAAAAGTTAAGCAAGGAGTTGAGGTTCGCCTTATTTATGACCATGTTGGAAGTTGGTCGTTAAAAAAACGTTATATACGTTCGTTGCAAAAAGCGGGTATTGAAGTTAATTGTTTTATGCCGGTACGATTCCCTTTTTTAACAAGTAAAATTAATTTTCGTAATCATAGAAAGATTATTGTTGTTGATGGTAAAATCGGTTTTGTCGGGGGCTTAAATATTGCCGATTATTATATTACAGGTACTAAAAAGTTGGGACCATGGCGTGATACTCATTTGCGTCTTGAGGGTGAAGCAGTGCTTAGTCTTCAAGTTGTTTTTTTAATCGATTGGTTTTTTATTACCGAAAAATTAATTGATGGAGAGAAATATTTCCCCGAAAATGATGTCGTTGATGAGCATTTAGTGCAAATAACAGCGAGCGGACCCGATTCTGATTGGGCAAGTATTATGCAAGCATATTTTGTGGCAATTACAACGGCTAAAAATTATATTTATATTTCAACACCTTATTTTATACCAAACGAGAGCATCTTAACTGCTCTTCGAACTACAGCATTAAGTGGTGTTGATGTCAAAATTATTTTACCCTGTAAATCTGATTCTGTTATGGTTTATTGGAGCTCAATGTCGTTTATTCAAAATTTATTAGAAGCAGGTATTAAAATATATTTTTATCAAAAGGGTTTCCCTCATAGTAAACTTCTAATGGTTGATGATGTGTTTTCTTCTGTGGGCACTGCTAACCTTGATTATAGAAGCTTTGACCATAATTTTGAAGTTAATGCTCTAATTTACGACGAAAGTGTTGCTGTTGAGTTAAAACAAAATTTTATTGAAGATTTGAATAACAGTAAGCAAATTTTTCTTAATGAATGGAAAAAACGACCAATTGTTAATAAATTTAAAGCATCAATTGCTCGTCTTTTTAGTCCGTTAATGTAATTCTGTGTTTTTGATTTTATTATTGAGACTCCTCTGAAAAGACCTCGTATGTTTGTAGTAATAAAAAACATGTCAGGTCTCGGTCCGTCAGCTGACGGAAAACTTTTCGGAGAGGATTCATTATTAGATTTTTTAAATCTCAATGACATAAAAGGAACAATAATAATGACTTTAAAAAATAAAAAAAATAAGTTTATTGAAGGTAAAATATATCGGTTTATGGTAAAAAATATTACCACTTTACTTGATGGTAATGACGAATTTTTTGTTTTACAAGATATTTACGGTAATAAACAATTATTATCAACAAAATTTTATAAAAATTATAGTATTAAAAAAGGAAGAATTATAAGATGTAAGATTGATAAAATTAATTGTAACGGAAAAATATTTTTAGAACCCGAAC
>JAUVJB010000037.1 GCA_030592465.1 Bacteroidota bacterium
GTTTACATCTGTACATTTAGTTTACAAACATAAATTATATTAATTAACACATGTAAACAAATAATTGATTACATTTGTAAAAAATATCTATAACAATGAATAATCGTATAATAAAAATTTTAACTACAGAAGGAATATCTCCATCGAAATTTAGCGACAAAATTGGTGTAACACGCTCAAGTATATCCCATATTTTATCTAATAGAAACAAACCAAGCCTTGACGTTATTACTAAAATACTCACTAATTTTAAAAATATAAACCCTGAATGGTTAATATTAGGTAAAGACCCTATGTATAAAACAGTTATTCAAACTTCATTATTTGATAAAATTGATTCTTTAAAAAGTAATGATATAAATATTAATAAAAGTACGGAAGATACTATTGATAAGACAATTGATGATATTCCTGAAGAAACAAAAATTAAAAAAATTGTACAAAATAAAACACCGGAAATACCTGACAAACAAGTAAGAAAAGAAGTAGAAAAAATAGTTACGTTTTATATTGATAAAACATTCGATGAATACTTCCCTGTAGAATAAATATTATTATCTTTATCAAAAATTATTATAAATGTATAAAATATTTATTCGTCCGCTATTGTTCATTTTTAAGCCTGAAACAATACATAAAATTGTGTTTATCAGTCTTAAAGCAGGAGCAAAAATACCATGTGTAAAGTTTATTTTAAAATCAATTTTTACTGTAAACAATAAGCAGCTTAATAGAGAGGTTTTTGGCATCAAATTTAAAAATCCGGTTGGTCTGGCAGCCGGCTTAGACAAAAATGCTGAAGTATTTGATATGCTGGGCTACATGGGGTTTGGTTTTGTTGAAATAGGAACTGTAACACCTAAACCTCAAAAGGGAAACCCAAAACCCCGCTTATTTAGGATAAAAAAAGATTTGGGATTAATAAACAGAATGGGATTTAACAACAAAGGCGTTGATTATGCTGTTAAACAACTTAAGAAAAAGAAATCTGATATTATTATTGGCGGTAATATTGGTAAAAATACTCTAACACCAAATAATAGGGCTATTGATGATTATGAATACTGTTTTGACGCTTTAAATGATTATGTTGACTATATTGTTGTAAATGTTAGTTGTCCCAATATTAAGGATTTACAAGAGCTTCAGGATAAAGATGCTCTACTTGCTATTCTTACAAGGTTGAAAGAGAAAAGTTTAAAAAAATCACAAAAAAAACCTATTTTGCTTAAAATATCACCTGATTTAACTAATAACCAACTTGATGATGTTATTGAAATAGTTAACATCACTAAAATTGACGGTATTATTGCAACAAATACAACTATAAAAAGAGATGGTTTAACTACTTCTAATGAAAAAATTAACACTATTGGAAATGGTGGATTAAGTGGTAAGCCATTAAATAAACGTTCAACAGAGATTATTAAATATATTTCTGTTAAATCAAATAATAAAATTCCGATTATTGCTGTAGGTGGTGTGTTAACTACTAACGATGCTATTGAAAAATTAAAAGCAGGTGCTAGTTTAGTACAAATATACACAGGTTTTATTTATGAAGGTCCAATGTTTATAAAACAAATTAACAAAGCTATACTTAATGTTGTATAGTTGTAAACAAAAGTAAACAATAATAATTTACAATTGTAAACCAATTGATATAAATTATATCTCTTTGAGAATTGTATAAAAAATATAAGCCGTACATTTTATAAGAATATTAGGCTAAATTTTATTTTGTTTTTGTATTATCTGCAAAAAATGTTATTGTCTTCTTTTTCAAAAAAAATTAAGAAACAAGATGAAATTTAAATATAAAGGCTACGGCAATACCTAAAAGTGTTCCTATCAATACTTCCACAGGAGTATGCCCCAACAACTCTTTTAACTTATCCTCATTAAAACGTCCGTCAAAGAGTTTACTTAAAGTGACTCCCAGACGGTTTAATACACTCGCCTGCTTCCCTGCGGATCTTCTAATCCCTGCTGCATCATGTATAACAACGGTAGCAAGTATAATACTGACTGCAAAAAGTGGTGTTGCTGTCCCATGGACAATCCCAACCGAAGTCGCCAAGGCACTTACCGTTGAAGAATGAGAGCTGGGCATGCCTCCTGTTTCCCAGAAACGTTTTATTACTAATTTTTTTTCAACTACCAGGCTGGTTATAACTTTATAAGATTGGGCAATAAACCATGCCACAAAAACTACATCCAAAATATTATTTCCAAAAATGATTCCTTTTTCCATAATTAACCGATTTATATTCAATAAATGAGACTACTCCGAGAACTATCCGCCAGCTGGCTGACTGATGTACAAATTTATAGCTTCTAATCTTCCGCCCGCCAGTTGGCGGGTTAACCGCTTATCGGCTTTTCGGAGTGGACTCATATCATAAAATAATTAAAATATGTTCCTGTAATATTCATGTTTTATATTTTTTGTTTCATTCGTCAAATCCGGGACGAACAAAACTTCTTGCATTCGGAAATGTTTTTTCAGTTAATTTTTTGATTTTAAAAAGTGTCGTTAAAAAATTTAGTAGTTCATCTTGTTTTTTTTCAATATTGGTAATTAATACAGAAATAGCCTGAATCGACCTGTCAACGGCAATAAGTGCAATTTTTGCAGAGCCATTGTTGTCGTATGTTATTTCAGAATCATGAGAATCTTCATCGTAGTCTAATAAAGCCCGACTCAATTTAACAGGAATAAAAAAGCAATACCATTGTATTATTTCTATTGCATCATGCAGTGTAACAACATTTTTTTTATTATTCCCTGTCATTTGACTTACTGTTTTTTCAATAAATGAAGAATTTTCATTAAACCAATTATATATATTTTTTGCATATTCTTCAGCAAATTTATATAAAGGGTGTTCTTTTTGTTTTCTCTCAATAACAAATTCATCGGTTTCTTCATTCAAATCCACTCCATGTTCTTGTGCAGATTCTGTGATAAGTTCAAAAGTAGCTTTGGACAAAGCAGATATATTTTCCCAAAATTCTTTATTTGATATATCATTATTTTCTAACTGTAATTCCTTACCAAGCGAATAATTTGTACATCGTGAGGTAAAAGGACAGCGTTCGCACCATCTGTCACAATAATTGTAAATACCAGGAATATTATTCTTACTTATCTTATGCTCTTTAATAATATTTTTGATATTTTCTTTTTTTTTATTAACTACGAATTCTTCAATTTCTTTTTTTGAAGGTAGTATATCTTCAGGATTAATATCAAAATCATTCTTATCATCAGTTTTATCTTCCTCTGAAAACTCTTTACATAAGTTGCAATAACCGGGAAAAGGGCAGTTATCTTCGTCATAATCACAAAATTCAATGCCACAAGTTCCTTCGCTAACCCAAACCACAGGTTGGTCAAAGTTGTTGACAAGCGCTTTATATGCTAATTTATCAGGGACACCTTCAGGCAAGACAGCATCAAAATTAAAAGCATTCCATAGTTTAAGGATTTCATCAACCATTAATTTTAATTCGTCTTTTGACAGTTGTTCAGTAGGAGGGAAGCTAATTTTTTCAATTCCGAACCATTCCTGCATAGGCTTTGGTTCTGTTGATTCGTATTCCATACAGCCACGTAAACATTCTTCATCCTCAGATATTTCCAAATATGGTTTTACAGGCAGGTTTTCAGCTGCTTTGTGCATGTCTTCTATAAGTTGATTTAAGTATTTTTTCATAGTGTTTTGACAAGATTTTGTTTTATTACATTCTCATTTTCAATTGATTGTATAGCTTTGTTAAGAATATATGATTCCTCTTCTGAAAAATAAAGAAGTTCACTAATTGATTTATATTCATCATTATTATTTTCAATATAATAGTATCTATTACCGTCTTACCCAACTTTGTAATTAACAACAAAACAAATATTTCTAAAGGTATTTATATATCTGTAAATGCTTCGTGATGAGATGCCGACACATTTTGCTAATTCATCAACACTTTTACCGTATTTATTATTAAGTGTCATTAAAATTTTAATAGCTCGTTCAATTTTTGCCTGATTGCTCATGATATTTTATTTTTTATATCTTCAATAGACAATAAAATTTTTTCATTAGTCGCAGGTAAATTTAAGTTTGGTTCAAATTCATGATTGCCGACAGCTGCAATTGCATCTTTAATAGCAAAAAAGATAGAAAATGCAAGCATAAAAGGCGGTTCACCTACTGCTTTACTTTGGCGTATTGTGTTTGGATTAGGTGCATCTTCTAAAAGATTGACTCTAAAATCTTCAGGTATATCGGTAATGCCGGGAATTTTGTAAGTGTCAGGTGAATGATTTAATAAATTACCGTTTTTATCCCATTTGCATTCTTCTATTGTGCACCATCCGACACCTTGAACAAATCCTCCTTCTATTTGTCCAATATCAATATTTTTATTTATTGTTTTTCCGGCATCATGCAAAATATCTGTTCTCAATAATTTAACATAACCTGTTAATGTGTCGAGAAAAATTTCTGAAACCGATATGCCAAAAGCATAATAATGAAAAGGACGACCTTTTTGTTTGTCATTATCATAATAGATATTTGGCGTTTTATAATATCCGGTAGCACTAAGACTAACACGATTAAGGTAAACTATAGATATTGCTTTTTCAAAGCTGATTTTTCTTTCAGTATTATTTTTATCAAAAATATAATTATTTTTAAATACAATATTTTCAATTTTTGAAAAAGCATGTTTATCATCTTTATTAAACTCATCTACAATAACTTGTGCAATTCTTTTTTTCAACTTGTCAGTTGCATTTTTTACAGCCATGCCATTCAAATCTGTTCCTGACGATGCTGCTGTTGCCGATGTGTTTGGTACTTTTGATGTTGTTGTAGCATTTACCTTAACATTATCAATACTTATTCCTAATTCTAAAGCAGCAATCTGGCGTATCTTGGTGTATAAGCCTTGTCCCATTTCTGTTCCGCCATGATTTACAAGAACTGTTCCGTCAGTATAAATATTTACTAAAGCACCTGCTTGGTTTAAGAATGCTGAGTTGAAAGAGATACCGAATTTAACAGGAGTTACAGCAAGTCCTTTTTTATAGAATTCTTTTTCATGATTGAATTTATTAATTTTTATTTTTCTTTTTTCATATTCGGATGTTTCCATTAATTTATCCCAGATAGTATAAAGACGGTTATTTTCAACAATCTCTCCATAAGGTGAAATATTTCTATCATCTATTCCATAAAAATTTTTATATCTAATTTCAGATGCATCTTTTTTAAGGTAAAATGCAATTTTTTCAATAGCAGCTTCAATACCCAGCATCCCTTGAGGACCACCAAATCCACGAAAAGCTGTGTTCGAAGCAGTATTGGTTTTCCATGGTGTAGCACTAATTTTGGCATTAGGAATGTAATAACTATTTTCTGCATGTGTTAATGCACGAGCTACAATTGGCATTGTTAAATCATAAGAAGCACCTGCGTTTGTGTGCATATTTACTTCATAAAAATTGATAATACCCTCGTCGTTAAAACCAATTTTGAATTTAGAAATAAACGGGTGTCTTTTCCCTGTCATTATTTGGTCTTCTTCACGCGAAAGCCTTAATTTTACTGGTTGTCTTGTCTTTTGACTTAAAAGGGCTGCATAGATAGCAATTATATTTGCTTGTGATTCTTTGCCGCCAAAGGCTCCGCCCATTCTTCTTGTTTCAACTTCAACATCCATTTTTTTTATGCCGAGAGCTTCAGCAACAAGAGCTTGTGTTTCGGAAGGATGCTGAGTTGAACTGTAAACTTTCATATCGTCGCCTTCGCCAGGCACTGCAACACTAATTTGTGTTTCGAGATACCAGTGTTCTTGTGCTCCGTTTGATATCTCACCTTCAATAATATGTTGACTTTCTTTTCTTGCTTTTTCTACATTACCACACGACATGGTTTGTGTAGGGTGAAGTTTACTTCCTTTTGCCATTGCTTGCTCAATGGTAACTATTGGTTCAAGAGGTTCATATTCAATTTTAATTAGTTTTTCGGCTTCAATTGCAATCTCTTTACTCTCGGCAGCTATTAAAAATATTCCTTGTCCGACAAAAGTAACTTCGTCTTCAGCAAGTATCAATTCGTCTTGAACAATAGGACCTGTAATATTTTTTGCAGGTAAATCGTGGTAAGATAAAATTGCATGAATACCTTGTAATTCCTTTGCTTGAGACAAATCAAACGATTTAATTTTAGCATGAGCATAAGTACTGCAAACAACTTTACAAATAAGTAATTGACTGTTTATTAATAAATCGTCAATATAAATTGCTTCACCGGAAACATGAAATACACCGCTTTCGTGATAAACCTTTTTCATTTGTTTTTCTTCTTATAAATATTTAATTTTTTTTTCACTAAAGTCGCTCCATCGCCAAGTTGCTAATTCGCCGTTTCTAAATAGAATTTCAAAAGTAAATTTCTACCCATAATTTTTCTACCTTCATCACCTGAACGGGCATCGGAAAGAGGAGAAAATTCATCATAAATTAATGGCATAGCTTGTTCAACAATAGTACGTTCCCAATTTTTACCGATTAAGAAATTCTCAGTTTTTTCAGCTCTTTTTGTTATTGCTGACATACCTCCGTAAAACAGTTTAATATCTTTAACAATTGAATTTTTATCTAAATTTAGACTAAAACCTGCACTAACAGTTGAGATATCTAATGTTTTGCGTTTAGATATTTTATACGATTTTATTATTGTGTCATCAGTAACTTTTGGGATTTCAATTGAAGTAATAAGTTCATTTTTAGTAATCTTAGTTGTATGATAAGCAGTAATAAAATCGCGTAATTTTATTTTTCGTTCTTTTTCAATGTTTTTTAAAATTATACTCGCATCATAAGCCATTAAGATAGGAAGTGTGTCTCCAATTGGTGATGCAGAACCAATATTTCCGCCAAGTGTACCTTTATTTCTAATTTGTTTTGAGCCAAAAACCGATAATATTGAAGAAAGTTCAGGAAAATCGTATTTACAAACTTTTTTTACATCTTCTAAACTAAAACCTGCACCAATTGTAATGGAATTATCATTGACTTTTATATGTTTTAATTCATTAATTTCTGAAATATCAATAATTTCGGGTAATAACTCATTTTTTTTAGTAACACGTAAAGCAACATCAGTGCCGCCATTCAAAATAATTGCATCATTATATTGATCTTTTAATTCTAATGCTTTATTTATATCGAACGGAATAAAATATTTTTGTTTTTTATTCTGTAAAGCAATTGTATGCTGTTTGTCAATTGCAGAAAGAAGTGAAATAACTTCATTCTCTTTTTCTGTAAATTTATCAATGCCATTGTTTACACATGCTTGAGTAGCAGCATCGATAATTGGACGATATCCGGTACAACGACAAAGATTTCCTGTTAAAGCATCGTCAATTTCTTTCTTGCTTGGGTTATTAATATTTTTATATAATGCGAAAAGCGACATAGTAAAACCGGGAGTGCAGTAACCACATTGACTTGCGTTATTTTCAACCATTGCTGTTTGAACAGGATGAAGATTGTTTGAGTTGCCGAGATTTTCAACAGTAATTAATTGTTTACCATGCAGTTGTGGTAAAAAAATTATGCAAGAGTTAAAAGCTTTATAAGTAAGTCGATTATAATCGTTCAATTGTGCAATAACAACTGTGCAAGCACCACAATCGCCTTCTGCACAACCTTCTTTTACTCCTTTGTGATTTGGCAAACTTCGTAAGTATTCTAATACTGTGGTTGTAGGTGTATATTTATTGTTGCTTTGAAAATCAATATTTACAATTCTATCATCAAAAACAAAAGAAATTATTGAATTATTATCTGTCATTTTATTAAAATTTTTAATTTAATTTTGACCTAACGTCAATTAATTTAGCTAAAATTGAAACAGCAATTTCTTCGGGGGTATTACATTTAATATCAATTCCCATAGGCCAATTAATTGTTGACATTTGTTCTTCGGTTAATATTTTTTCGGAAAGAAATATTTTTTTTGAAGTTGCAATTTTAGCTTTACTGCCAATCATTCCAAGAAAAGCGTATGGTTGTTGGGCACAATATGCAATAATTTCACGGTCGAAACTATGTTCTCGCATTATGCTTGCAATGTAAGTGTTATTGTCAAATTTGAGCTCTTCAAAAGCAAGTTTGTGTTTTTTTAGAATAATTTGAAAGTTTTTTGTGTCAAAATTATCAAAAATATCTTGTCTGTCATCAACAAGAGTTACAGAAAAATTAACTTGTTTGGCAAATTTTGCCAGAGTTTTCCCAATATGTCCTGCTCCAAAAATTATTAATTTTGAAATACCTGTAATTGGTTCAATAAAAATTTCGTTTGTGCCTCCACAACCCATTCCTTGTTTTTGAGTAAGAACATATTTAAAAACTTGTGGTTTTTTATTTTTTATTGTTTCAATAGCGTTATTAATTACTTTTTTTTCTAAACTGCCGCCACCAACAGTGCCAAAAATAGAGCCATCGTCATATACAATCATTTTTGTTCCGGTTTTTCTTGGCGTTGAACCGGTCGTATTTATAATTGTGCATAATGCAGCTGATTTATTCGATTTTTCTATTTCTGATATTTTATTATAAATACTTTCCATTTTTAAACATAAGTTTGTGAGAATAAATAAAGTTTTAAAGATATAAAATAAATTATTTTTTTTAAAAGATTTATCAATTTAGATTTTAAAATAATCTATTTTTGTATAAATTTCTATAAAAATGATTTATTTATTATTAAGTATTGCTTCATCGGCAATAATAGTTGTTCTGTTTAAATATTTTGAAAAATACAAAGTCGATTTATACTATCCTATAATAATTAATTACTTTGTAGCTTCGGGCTTAGGTTTGTTTTTAAATGATTACAAGACAGGGTTTTACGATGTCTTTCATAGCAATTGGATAGTGTTTGCCATAATAATAGGAACATTATTGATAGCTATGTTTTTTGTTATTGGCTTATCAATTCAAAAGGCAGGAATTACTGTAACAACAGTATCGAGTAGGATGTCTTTAATAATTCCAATAACTTTTTCAATAATTTATTATAATGAGAGTGTTGGTGCTGTTAAAGTAGTTGGCATTGTTTTGGCAATATTGGCAGTTTTATTTTCAGTAATGAGAAAGGGGCAAATAAAAATTAATCAAAAATATTTTTATTTACCTTTTTTGGCTTTTCTCGGTGGCGGTATTATTGATTCATTGGTAAAATACTCTCAACAAGAATTTTTAAGTTTTGACAATACTGCATTATTTTCGGGTATATTATTCACTTTTTCTGCTGTTATTGGCGTGTTTATTAGTCTTTTTAAAAGAACACCTATTAAAAGCTTTATTAAACCTAAGATTTTGATAAGCGGCATATTGCTTGGTATAGCAAATTTTTGTTCAATGTTGTTTTTTATAAAAGCTTTAGCAAATTGTAAATTTGAAAGCTCAATAATTTTTGGTTTTAATCATATTGGAATTATTTTATTATCGGCAGTTATTGCCTTAATAGTGTTTAAAGAAAAGTTATCTGTAGTTAATAAAATAGGTATTGTTTTATCCTTTTTGGCAATAATTATTCTTTCAAATGCATGAGTCAGCTCCAAAAAGCCGATAAGCGGTTACTTCGTCAGCTAACGTAAGACTAAAAGCTATAAATCTGTATGTTAGTCTATTACAAAACCGCTAATCGGCTAAAAGTTGTTTCGGATTAGTCTCATGCGTAAAAAGTAAAAAAATATGTGTGACGATGTATATCAAACAATAGCAGAACCGGCTGAAGGCTTTTATAAAGATAAAGGAAGTAAATTTTATGCTTTTGCCTATCCGGTTTATTCAGAAGATGAAATAAAAGAAATCCAAAAACAACTAAGGAAAAAATATCATGATGCTCGTCATCATTGCTATGCTTTTAGACTATGTGCAGACAAAAAAACATATCGCTCAAGCGACGATGGTGAGCCTTCTAACTCATCGGGACCGCCAATTCTTGGGCAGATTCAATCAAAAGAACTATCGAATATTTTAATAGTTGTTGTTCGTTATTTCGGAGGTACAAAATTAGGCATCCCCGGGTTGATAAAAGCCTATCGTACTGCTGCATTAGATGCAATAAATAATGGCAAAATTGTTTCTAAAACAGAAAACATTACTTTTAAAATTGATTTTGATTATGCAACTATGAATTCTGTAATGAGAATTATTAAAGAGCAGAATCTATACCTTATAAATCAAAAATCTGAATTGACTTGTGAAATTACTTTAAGTGTTCGCAAAAAAAATGTAAACACAATAATCTAAAAGTTTAAAAAAATTAATAATTTGAAAGTTGTTGATTAATAAAAAATTTTATTAATTTATATTATACTGTAAACGGTTTAAATTTCTACTCCGCCAGCTGGCGGATAATTGTTAAATTGTTATCTGTCAATAAGCATATCAGTTTCAATTAATAAAAACAACAATATAACAATATAACAATTTAACCATTTTAATCCGACAGATTGTGGAAATAAATTTCAATCATCTTCAAATGTTAAAATAGTATCCATTTTAAGTATAATTGTCAATAACTTGTTATTAAAAAATACATTTAATTACTTAATTGTTTATTTAACTTATTTATATTTACGATATAAAAAATTATAAACCTTTAATTCATAAATGAATGAAAAACAAGAGTTTAATATCAATAAACGATTATACTCCCGATGAATTATTGAAAATAATAAATCTTGCTGAAGAATTTGAAAAAAATCCGATACAAGATATTCTAAAAGGTAAGGTAATTGCGACATTATTTTTTGAGCCTTCAACACGAACACGATTAAGTTTTGAAAGTGCTGTAAATCGTCTTGGCGGACGAATAATCGGTTTTACCGATGCAAGCTCATCAAGTGTTAAAAAAGGAGAATCGTTAAGAGATACAATAAAAACAGTAAGTAATTATTGTGATTTAATTGTAATGCGTCATCCTCTTGATGGCAGTGCAAGGTTTGCAAGCGAAGTGGCAAATGTGCCGGTTATTAATGCAGGTGACGGTGCTAATCAACATCCTACACAGTGTTTATTAGATTTATATTCAATTAAAAAAACTCAAGGGACACTCGAAAATTTGAATATTTCTTTGGTTGGTGATTTAAAATATGGACGAACGGTTCATTCATTGTTAATGGCTATGTCGAATTTCAACCCTACTTTTAATTTTATCTCACCCAACGAATTAAAAATTCCTGATGAATACAAATTATTTTTAGACAACAAAGGAATTAAATATTATGAGCATACTGATTTTTCGGATATTATTTCAAGAGCTGATATTATTTATATGACCCGCATTCAAAAAGAACGATTTTCTGACCCAATTGAATATGAGAAAGTAAAAAATTCTTATGTTTTACACAATGACATGCTAAAAAACACTAAAAACAATTTAAAGATATTACACCCTTTACCTCGAGTTAACGAAATTAGTGAAGATGTTGATAAAAATGAAAAAGCTTATTATTTTACTCAAGCATTAAACGGTGTTTATACACGACAAGCTATTATTTCATCAATTTTAGGTTTAAAATAGAAATTTTACAATTTAAGTTTTTTTAAAATGACCGATAAAACAATATTAAGTGTTACTGCAATTAAAGAGGGAACTGTTATTGACCATATTCCCGCAAAAAGTTTATTTAAAGTTATTAGCATTCTTGAGCTTGATAAGCTTAATGCACAAATGACATTCGGTACTAATTTCATCAGTAAAAAATTAGGGCGTAAGGCACTTATTAAGATTTCTAATAAATTTTTTAAAGATGAAGAAATTGATAAAATTGCTTTAGTAGCACCCGAAGCCAAATTAAATATAATAAAAGACTATCAAGTGGTTGAAAAGAGAGAAGTGGAGGTGCCTGATACAATTACAGGCATTGTGAAATGTATGAATCCTAATTGTGTTACAAATAACGAAAATGTAATTACAAGGTTTAACGTTATTTCGAAAAAGGAAGTAGCTCTAAAATGTTGTTATTGCGAAAAAATTACCGACCAAGAACATTTGAAAATTATTTAAATAATGAGACTACTCCAAAAACTATCCGCCAGTTGGCGGGTTAACCGCTTATTGGCTTTTCGGAGCGGACTCAATAATTAATTAGTGTCAGAAATAAAACTCTAAAATTGATGATTGTTTGGGATTATTGCAATACAGCTTATTTTACAGTCCGCCGGTTGACGGATTGTTTTTATTTTACAACTAAGCGAAGCGATCTCACGCCTGCCCTGAAGGTTGATCGTAAGCAAAATCCTTTAGGGAATATATTTAAAAATTAATAATAATGTGAGAAATATCAATAATAGAACAAGTTACAGAGTTTTCGTGCAAATACTAATTATTTTTATTTATTAAAAATTTTACAATACAATTTTTATTTATATCTTTATTGAAAAATTAAAATATATAAATTATGTTCAAAAAATATATCAGCTTATTATTACTTCTTTTATTTTGTATAAATGCTAATGCACAAGAGCAAATAAAAGCAGAAAAACGAATATACACTTCTCCTGAAGGAAGAATATATATTCAAAAATCGTTACCTGTTTATGTGCGAATTGCTACTTCATCGGATGATAATGCTAAATCGTATTTATTACATAGTGAGGTAACAAAAAAATATTCTAACCCAATGTATTTCGACACCGAAGGTTATAATACTTTTCGTTCTCCGTCAGAGGTAGATACTCTTACAAAACACGTTGTTTATCCGTTGCACGATATTATTTTTGAGGTTTATTCCGACAGCCGTGCCCCAAAAACTCATATTAAATATGGTGATGTAAAACAGTATATTAAGTACAAAATTATTTATTTAACCGGTAATGCTAATATTACATTGTCAGCCACAGATGCAATGTCAGGTGTTCAATTTACTTATTTTTCAATTGATGGTGCAGCTTATTCAAAATATTCAAAACCAATTATTCTTGATAAAGAAAAAAAATACACTTTTAAATACTATTCTGTCGATAATGTTGGTAATGTTGAGAAAGTTACTAATAGAGAATTTAATATTGACCTAACCAGTCCCGTAACAAAATTAGAAATAAAAGGAGATAAACATAATAATATTTTATCGGCACGTTCAAAAATAGCATTAAGTTCAGTTGATAATGTTTCAGGAGTTGCAAATATCTATTATTCAATTGATGCAGGCAGAAAACGAATTTATAAATATCAAATATCTGTATTGTCTCTTAAACAAGGAGAACATAAAATTGATTATTATGCAATTGATAATGTAAATAATAAGGAGACTATTAAAACTTATGATTTTTATATTGATAAAACATCGCCAATACTTGTTGAAGAAGTTATTGGCAATAGTTTTATTAACAATGGTAAAGATTATTCTTCAGGCAGGACACAGTTAAAACTTACTGCAGTAGATAATAAAGCTGATATAAAAGGCATTTATTATTCACTTAATAATGCTGAATATAAACCCTATGAAAAACCTGTTTACTTATCTTCAGTTTCAGGTGCATTGACTATTAAATCGTATGCAGTTGATAATGTTAACAATAGAAGTATTGCTTCGCAACAAAGCACAAAAAATAAAGCCTCATATATTGATTTATCAGGACCTAAATTAAGTTATTATTTTAAAGGAAAAATTTTTAAAATTAGCGATACTGCTTTTGTAAATAAAAATACAAAAATATTCTTAAAAGCAATCGACAAAGAATCCGGTTTAAATTTACTTAACTATAAGATTGATAATAGTAATGAAAAACCTTATGAAAAACCTTTTTCAATATCTGATGATAATGTGCATAAAGTGCAAGTAATTGGTTATGATAATGTTAATAATACAAACACTTTAACTTTTAATTTATTTGGTGATAATGTAGGTCCTGAAATATTTTCTCGTTTTAGTATTGTTTCTCTCGGGAAAAAAGATTTTCATGGAGAAATGATTGATACTTATCCGGCAGAAGTAGTATTGTTTTTGTCTGCAACTGACCAAAAAGTTGCTATTGATAATATTTTTTATTCAATAAATGGTGGACAGGAGAAAGTTTATAGTAGATTTATTTCTAATTTAAAAAAAGGAAAAGTATATACTGTTAAAATTAAAGCTGTTGATTTATTAGATAATGTTTCAGTTGATAGTGTTAAATTTGCTATTGATAATACAGGTCCTAAAATTTTTGCTCGTTTTACCATTCACTCAATTGGTAAAAAAGAATATAAAGGTAAGATGATTGATATATATCCAACGCAAGTTGCTTTATATCTTTCAGTTACAAATACAACGGTTGCTTACGATAGAATTTATTATTCTATTAATGGTGCTCCCGAAAAAATTTATCAAGGTAAAATTCATGGTTTTAAAGGTAACTCAAATATTACTCTAAAAATTCGTGCACTTGATAAGTTAGGTAACCAAACTACAAAAGAAATTCAATTTGCTACGCAAGATTAATTTTATGTCCATCTATTATGTGTCGTCATAAATGGTACAAATATATCAGCAATTTTTAACGGTAATTCATTTTAGTATATTCTAGTTTTAAATACTGTGTATAAATAAAATTTAGCCAATAGTTTCCACTTTCTCTCTGAGAGGTGGTAGTTTAGCGAGTTTATAATGTGGTGCATTTTGTCTCATATTCTTTTTATTTGTCCCAAAAATACAAAATTTAGTACAAATGCCAATAATTACAGTGTCTTTTTTTGCATGAAGCCTAACAACATTATAACCGGAACTCAAATTTAAAATTTTTCCTTTTCTTCTTGCTTAGTGAATAATACAAAATCACGCTGACTCTTAAGCAAATTAACAATATACAGAAGTAGATTTTTAGTTTCGATTAAAATTCCGAGATACAGCACACTGTTACGTGTGTTAACTTCCCCTTTTTTAATTCTTTTTAACTGATTAATTCTTACTTCCTCCAATTCGTTCAATAAAAAGGACTGTTTTTCAATTACTTCATCAAATTCTTCATAATTTGCATCTTTTACATGACTTAAAACCAAGTTTAAATAATCAGCTATATCATCGTTCAACTTGCTCAAATCTTTAACTTGATTGGGTAATAAGGCAGAATGATTGTTGGCAACGTGTTCAAGTACAGGCTCTGAAATAAACGACATACTATGAGCTATCTCACGCAAATAGTCCATAACCTGAACATAATAATGACCTGTTTCAATTGAATCTTCCTGAAGTTGTTTAATTGTTTCATAAAGATTTGCTTTAAGCTTTTTAGCTTTTCTGTCAAATTTAACAACTTCTGCATTTGTTTCTTTAAGCTGTTTTCTGTTTTCTTTAAATAATCCGTCAATAGTTAAATAATATAATTTTGAAACTGTTATAATTGTTTTAATAATCGTTTTATTACTTTGTTCAAGAATATCGTTTGTTTTTGACACTAATTCAATACTTTCTTCTTCATCAAATTCTTTTTCTTTTTCTTTCTTTCTAAAACTAATATGATTTCTATAAATTAAGAATATTGCGAGCATAAGTATAAGAGTAATTGCTACAACTCCGCCAAAATTAATTAATAAAGCAATTATAACAGAAATTGAGAATGCAACTAAGGCAGTAAAAAACCAACCGCCAATAACAGTAAGAACACCTGTAATTCTATATACTGCACTATCGCGTCCCCATGCTCTATCGGAAAGCGAAGTTCCCATAGCCACCATAAAGGTAACATAAGTTGTTGATAATGGGAGTTTTAAAGACGTTGCAAAAGAAATAATTATGCTGGCAACAGTTAAATTAACAGCCGCACGTATAGTATCAAAAGCAGCATTGTCATTTATTGGTTCGTCTGTCGGCTCAAAACGTTTTCTCACTATAGTGTTAATTTTATTAGGAATTATTCGTTCAATATTCTTATTCACAGATAATATTCTACGTACAATTAAACGAGCAAAACCTGAGGAACCAAATCGTTCATCACCTGTATCTTGTCGTCCCAGATTAACTTCTGTTTCTGTTACATGTCGTGCCTTACGCGATGTGATTAAAGTTATAATCATAACAATTCCTGCAATAATCAACAAATAAGTTTCAGTATGAACCGGTTGTGTTAAAATATCCATTTTAAATTGATCAGGAGATATGCCGGGATTTGCTGCAAAAGCTTTAAACGATTCTAAACCTGCTAAAGGAACACCAATAAAATTAACTAAGTCGTTACCTGCAAATGCCATTGCAAGTGCAAATGTTCCTACTAATACAACAAACTTAGGAATATCGAGTTTAAACAACTGTGTTAAAATCTGCAAAATAATTAACCACCCAATAAAACTAATTGATAATATTAACAATATATTTTCATTTAAATAACTGATAGTTTCTTTTGTTATAAAAGATGCACCTTTTGCTCCTTTAATAAGAATAAAATAAGTTATTGCACTAATAGCAAGACTACCGGCTATTGAACCTAAATATTTTAAAGGTTTTTTATAGTTAAAACTGAAAATAAGTCGGGTTATATATTGAATTAATGCACCTAGCACAAAAGCAATGACCACCGACATCAAAATACCTCCAATAATAACAAAAGCTTTATCTGAGTTAATATATTTACCTAAATCCAACAGTGTTTCATCTGAATTGCCGATTTTAATTAAAGATACACCAACTGCTGAGCCTAATAATTCAAACACTATTGATACTGTTGTAGATGTAGGTAAGCCTAAGGTGTTAAAAAAATCTAATAAAATAATATCTGTTAACATAACTGCTAAAAATATTATCA
>JAUVJB010000216.1 GCA_030592465.1 Bacteroidota bacterium
AGATAGTGTTGTGGCGGTAATATTGCCGATTGTATGCGTTGTGCATAGTTTATGCTGTCTGTAATATTTTTATTTTTTTCTGAAATAATAAGGTTTGCTTTTCTCTTTTGCCTTAAGCTAATTAAAATAATAAAAGCAAGAACAAGCATTAACACAAAACCACCAATAAAAGCATTACGTTCGGTGTTTTTCTTTTTTACTTCAACATCTTTTTTGGCTATCAATATTTTTTGCTTCTCTATTTTTTGTTGTTTTATTTCTGCCTGATATTTTGATTCCATTTCTTCAATAGCTTTAGTTTTTTCATGATTAAATATTGTATCTTTAATAACAATTAATGAATCTGCATATAAATAAGCTGTTTTATAATCCCCTTTTGCAGCAAAAGCTTTTTTTATTATTAAATAAGATGCTTTTCGAAATGGCAGTCCCCCACTTTTTTTTGTATAAAAAATTGATTTTTGAGCATAATATATTGACTTATTAAATTTTTTTTTCTTAAAATATAATTTTGAAATGCTGTTATTAACACTTGATAAACCAGTATAATCTTCTATTTCTGTTAAAATTTTTAATGATTTTTTAAGGTATATTAATGCATCTTTGTACAAGCCCTCTTTAGTTTTAGCAATGCCAATATTTTCATATACAATTGCAACACCTAATTTATCACCTAATTTATTATAAAAAATCAATGCTTTTTCAAAATTTTCTTCAGCTTTTTTATAATTTTTTATTTCTAAATAAGTACATCCAATGCTATTATAGCAGGTGCTTAACCATTCTAAATCATTGTATTTTTTAAAATTAATAAGTGCTTTTTTATAATATTCCAAAGCCCTGTTATAATCATGCATATCATCGTGTACAAGACCAATATTATGATATTCGCAACTTATTAGAAATTCATCATTTAGTGATTCATATATTTTCAATGATTTTTGATAATATTCCAACGTTTTTTTATAATCACCTTTGTAGTAAAATACATTTCCAAGATAGTTATAACATGAAGCGGTTTGTTTTTGATTATTAGCCTTTTTAAAAAAAACAAGAGCTTTATTATAAATGTTTTTAGCAGAATCTAATCTTCCGGTTATTTCATAAACATATCCTATTTTCATTAATAAAATGCCAATTAAAGTGTCGTTCTTTATTAATTTTGATATATTATATGCTTGTTCAAAATAATATCGTGCTGAATCCGGATTTTTATACTCTAATGCGTTACCAATTGCAATATAATCCTCAACTAATTTTTTAGAATTTTTCTCTATTTTTATTTCATTATTTAAACTATCAACTATAGAATTCTGCGAATAAACTCCATGTTGAATAATATTCAACATTAATATCACAAAAACAATTTTTATTTTTAGTGTTTTTTTCAAAGTTTAAATTTAAATTTTTACTCCAACAATAAGAATATCATCAATTTGTTCAATATTACCCCGCCATTCTTCTATTGTATTGTTTAAAATATTTTTTTGTTTGTTCATTGGCATACCGGTAATACTAACAAGCAATTCCTGAAAACGTTTTGTTTTAAATTTTTCTTTATTGTTTTTTCCAAATTGGTCAATATACCCATCAGAAAAGATATAAATAGTGTCACCTTTTTCAAGATTCATATTTTGATTCGAAAAAGATTCCTTCTTCTTTCGTGATATGCCAATTGGCATCTTGTCAGCTTTATATTGATTAAGTTCTTTATTTCTGATTAGATATAAAGGATTGTAAGCACCTGCAAATTGTAAAGTTTGTTTCTCCGTATCAATAATGTAAAGAGCAATATCCATTCCGTCGCGGGTTTCATGCTTATCATCTGTCTGGTGTAATGTTTCTTTTAAGTTTTGGCTTAAGATGTTAAGAATTTCATTTGCACCAATGTCTGAATTAGAATGATTTATTTCATTTAGGAAAGTTGTGCCAAGAATACTCATAAAAGCTCCGGGAACACCATGACCCGTACAATCGGCAGCAACAACAATTATTTTTGAATTGTTATGTCTAACCCAGTAAAAATCACCACTCACAATATCTTTTTGTTTAAATAAAATTAAATAATCGTTTAAAATATTATCAATATAATGTTGTGAGGGTAATAGCGCAGATTGTATTCGTTGGGCATAGTTTATGCTGTCTGTAATATTTTTATTTTTTTGCTCAATAATATTGAAAGACTTCTCTAATTTTTTATTTTTATCTTCAATCAGGTCGCGTTGTGAGAGTATCTCTTCTTTTTGTTGTTGAAGTTCTTCGTTTTTGTCTAACAGTAAATCATTTGCTTCTATAAGATTATCAGCTTGTGCAAGTATTTCTTCCTTTTGTTGCATAATTTCAGCAGTTCTTTCCAAAACAATACCTTCGAGTCTGTCTTTTTCTTTTACCAATCTTATGGTATTAATTTTTACTATTATCCAAACAAATACAACAAAAAGAATAATATATATAATATATGCCCAAACAGTTCTGTACCATGGTGAAAGCATTATAAAACTATATTCCGACACTTCACTTTCGATACCATATATATTTCTTGCTTTGACTTTGAATGTGTAATTTCCTTCAAAAAGATTTGTATATTCTTTTTTTGTTTCTTTGCTCCAGTTTGACCACTCATTACCTTTTTTGCCATTATCTAAAAAATAGCAAAATTCATTACTGTTTTCATTATCAAAATCAGGAAGAGAATAATCAAATGTTATATCGTTAAACTTATAATCAATAACAGGTATTAATTCGGGAAGTTGTTTGTAATCAACCAATCTTCTGTTATTATCTTTTCTGTAAAATGTCCCGTTAAATATTATTGAATCGGAATTAATTGTAACTTTTCTGTTCAGGGCAAATGTTTTTATATTATAATTTTTATTTAATTTTAAATCGAATTGGTACAATGCTTTTGATGAAACAATCCACATAATACTATCTCCATCTGCATAAAAAGAATCAAAATTTGGAATTCGTTTAAACGGTATTGAATCTGTAATTATTTGGTTATTATTATGATAAACCAATTTTATTTTTTCTTTTTCACCAATTTCTGTTTGTAATAAATAACGGTTGTTGCTAATTTTTTCAAACTGAAGTATTTCCTCATTATTATTATTAAATGAATTACCAAGTATTACGGTATCTTTAATAAATTTATTATTATCATTATTAAAATAGTATAATCCCTTGTTAGTTGTAAATAATATTTTATTTTCAAAATTCTGAATACTGTAAAAATTTACTTCAGAAATATCCAGAAAATCATTATAATTAATAATTTTTTTAGTATTATCGATAAAATTAATATTTTTTACACAACCAGGTTTTTCATCTACTAACAACCATATATTACCATTAATATCTTCACAAATATTTTTGGGATAAGAACTAAAACTTGCAATAGTATTGCTTTTCTGCCATTTCCCGTTTTGGTATTCTAAATAATAAAGATGATATTCGTCGCTTAGCCAAACTTTATACGGATCGGTAATTGATTGAAATAATTCATGAGGAGATAAATTACATATTAGTTTTGCTTTATGGTTACGAACTTCCCAAACTCCGTTATTTGCCGATACCAATAATAATTGTTTGTCAGTATCAGGAAATTTAAAATTTATTGCTTCAAAACATTGAATAGCATTGGTACCCGTAAGTTCTTTAACGGGATTAAATTTATTATTCTCAAGATAAAATAAACCCAAATTTGAATTGGCATAAATAGTTTTATTATTTTTTATTACATTGTAAATACTACCTGCCAAACCTGAATTTTCATCCCAGATAGTTATAGGAGAATTTATTTCAATATGTGAAATGCCATACGCTAAACCTGCCCATAATCCACATTGTTTATCTTTAAATAAATATTGAACTGTTTGATGTGGTAAACCATTTTTTTTGTTAATATGTTGAATAATCTTTCCTTTGTTATTTACAATAATAATTCCGTTTCGGATTGTTGCAAAAGCATAAGTAGAATCATTTAATAAAATACCATGATATAATTGATTTTTAGATAGGAATTTATCTGTTTGCTCAATATATTTTTTTGTAAAATACAGATTTTTTGAAATAATATTATTTTTATCTGATGCGTATGGATCAAATATAAGCAATCCTTTGTTTTCAGTTCCTATTAAATATTTATCCTTTTCATACGGCAGAACAGACCATATAAACTTATCGATTAAATTTTCATTTCCATAAACCGGCAATAACGAATCATTGTGAATTGTAAATAAGCCTTTTCCATTTTCAATAATAAATATTTCATCATTTACTTTATTCATTAAAAAAAATCTTTTTTTAGGATACCAGATTTTTATTTGTGCTTGCCGAATATTATTTTTTACTTTCCAACCATCAAATCTATAAAGTGCTTCTACAGTATTAAAATACACCCCGTTTTTTAAAACAATAGTATTCCATATATTACTGAAATTTCTATCTGTTGAATCTAATTGTTGACTTAAAGAAACATACATTAAGTTACCTGTTGAGTCAGGTTCAAGATATCCGAACTCTCCGATTGAGCCAATATAAATTGTTCCCATACTGTCAACATCCATTGACCGAACAGTATTTTTCCCGGGCAGTAAAATTTTTCTCCAGGTATTACCATCAAATTCAATGATAGAATTATTTGCTCCAAAATACATTACACCCCTGTTATCTTGTTTTATATCCCAAATTTGTGTTCCGCCGTTATAATCATTTGGAGAATAATTTTTAATAAACGGATGTCCAATTTCCTGACTATTTGAATAAAATGAAAAAATTAAAACAAATAAAATATTTAATACTATTTTTTTCATAAAGCTAATTAATCAGGTAAAAAAAATAAACATATAATTTAACATTTTTTTAACGCTGTGCAAAAAAAAATGATGAAATTTATTTTAATAAAAAAAATAATATTGTTTCATGTGACTATATTTTTAACAAGATAAAAGACAAAAGTAACCCCTCCCACAAGTTTAGCGAAGCGTAACTTGTGGGTTAATTGTTTTTCCTTAAATTTTAACCCCAACAATAAGAATATCATCAATTTGTTCGGTTTCACCCCGCCATGTTTCTATTGTATTGTTTAAAATAT
>JAUVJB010000048.1 GCA_030592465.1 Bacteroidota bacterium
GTAAAATTTTGCAATTTCATCTTTTGGTATATTTATAACGAATAAATTAAACTAAAAAAATATGTATAATTTTGTAACCTTAAATTTAAAATGTCCTATATGCGGAGAATCGCTAATGGATCATGATAAATTAGTAGATAATGAGCCAAGTGTAAGATTAATTATTGAAACGCCCACAAGCAAGGGCATAATACGATTAAGCTCTGTTTATGACAGTTATAATTATATTTCAGATATAAATATACCAAAAGATGAAATTGCAAAATTTTACTGCCCTCATTGTAAATCGCAAATAACAAGTAAAGAAGAATGCGACACTTGTGGTGCACCCATGGTTACATTTAACATAGAAATGGGAGGCAAGGTAAGTATTTGCTCGCGAAGTGGTTGTAAAAATCATTTAATGAAATTTTCAGATGTTTCAATAGAATTAGAAAATCTTTATCAAAAATACGGATATCATGGTAAAAGTTCCGTGTATAATGATTTGCGAACAAAAAAAGAAGTTAAACCTGAGCATGACGAAAATAAAGAAATTATTGAAACCGGAGCCTTTCTTCAATCATACTGTCCACATTGTCGTAAAAGTTTGATTGAAAATAATATGCTTAAATTAAAAATCAAAAGCGACAAATCAGAATCAGGCTATTTATTATTAAGTCCATATATTAACATATTTACATCAATGTCAACAATTTTTTTACCAGAAGATAAAGTTGTAAATGATTTAATTTGCCCACATTGTAACAAAAATCTAATAATTGCCGACAAAAAATGTGAAAAATGCGGTTCTCCTGTTGCAAAAATCTTAATTAGTGCACGAACAAAATTTATTGATTTTTATATATGCACAAAAAAAGGCTGTAGATGGCATGGATTAAAAGAAGAAGATTACGATAATATTATTCTCGAAGATAGTGAAGAATGTTAGTTTAAATTTTGTGAAGAAATAAAATGGACGCAAATGTAAAAAAAATAATTTTAACATTAAAAAAAATCGCGGAATGCATTTGTTAATCTAATATCAAAATGATTAATAATTAAAAAACTTGCTCCAATACCCCAAGCATGCAAACTGTTGGCTTGTGAAATAGTTCTTTATAGATTTATTTCAATTCAATTATCATTGATGATTTTGCCGGTACAGATATATTCTTTAAATCATTTATTTGTTTATGTGAAATTATATCAAACCCTGTTTTATAATCTCTCATACATTCATCAAAACGTGATGTGTTAAGTGTTTTGTCAGACTTGTCGTTATTATTTAGAATCACCATAACAGTTTTGTTTTCGTTATAACGAAAATATACATAAATTCCATCTTCGGGAATGAAATGTTTAAATTTTCCGGTACTTATTACCGGCTCATTCTTTCGCCATGTTAAGATGTTCTGTAAATAATTAAAAACATTATTTTGCAATTTGGTTCTGCCGATAGAAGTAAACGCATTTACTGTGTCGCCTTGCCAGCCACCGGGAAAATCTTCTCGTATAAAACCATGACCCTTCGAAGCAAAACCATGCATTAAAATTTCCGTGCCATAATATATTTCGGGAATACCTCGAACAGTTAACAAAAAAGCCATAGCCATTTTAAATTTTTTAATATCTTTATTTACTGATGATAAAATACGGTCTAAGTCGTGGTTATCGGCAAAAACAAGAAGATTATCAGGTTCAGGATATAAAAAATCTTGAGATAGAACATAATATAAACGCGACATTCCTTCAGTCCAGCCTTCTTTTTCGTTAAACGCCTTATTTATAGCCGAATATAATGGGAAATCTGTTAAGCTTGGAAGCATAGAATTGTAGCTGCCTGATATTTTTGAATCTTTTTGCCAGTAAGCAGCAAAAGGTATTTTTTGCACCCAGGTTTCACCAACGATATTAAAATTTGGATATTCAACAAAAACACGTTTTGCCCATTCTGCCATCATTTCTTTGTCAGGATAAGGATAAGTGTCCATTCTAATACCATCAATGCCTGAATATTCAATCCACCAAATACTGTTTTGAATTAAATAATTAGCAAGATATTTATTTTTTTGGTTTAAGTCAGCCATATTTTCGTCAAACCAACCATTAAGCATTAAATTTTTATCAAGCTCTGAAGCATGTATATCAGCAATTGTGCATGCATGAAAATTAGAGCGTGTAAATTCAGGAAATTGATGTATCCAATCGTGCATTGGCAAATCTTTAATAAACCAATTTTCTATACCACAATGGTTAAACACCATATCCATAATAACTTTTAAATTTCGTTTATGACACGAATCAACAAGGTTTACATAATCTTTATTTGTGCCAAGACGAGCATCTGTCTTATAAAAATCGGTTATTGCATAACCATGATATGAATATCGCGGCATATTATTTTCGAGAAACGGATTTATCCAAAGTGCAGTAAAACCTAAATCGGAAATATAATCAAGATGATTTATAACACCCTGTAAATCACCGCCATGACGACCATTTGGATTTTTTCTGTCTGCCTTTTCAGGCATTGTTTTAACATTATCGTTAGCCGTGTCGCCATTAGAAAAACGGTCGGGCATTAAAAGATAAATTGCATCTGACGCATTAAAACCCTGATGGATATTTGGTTTCTTGTTTCGCTCCTTTAATTCATATTTATATGTCTCAACAACTTTATTTTTTTGTGTAAACTTTATTTCAAAAATTCCCGGTTTGGTATTTTTTGAAATAACTATATCGAGAAATAAATAATTGGGTTTTTCAACTTTATTAACTTTACTAAGATTAACACCTTGGTAATTAATACTTACGTCAGATTGTGCAATATTTTCACCATGAACCAAAAGCTGCAAATTGGGATTTTGCATACCTACCCACCAAAACATTGGTTCAACTCTCTCAAGAGAAATATTATTTGAAAATGATAACTGAGAAAAATTCAGTAAAAAAAATGTTAATAATATTAATGTTCTTATTTGTTTATTGTTTTTCATGTTGGTTGGTATATTGTGCGTTGTGAGTATAAATGCAGTGCATTATTTAATCCACTCTAAAATTAATTTATATTCATAAATTATAGTACTTCATGCCGAATGACTTATACGCTTTATTTTAAGCTAATGTATCTTACTAAAATTCAAATAATTCAGCCGGGTTAATCTTAAATTGCAACATCTTTGATGTATTCTTTTAATCTTTCATTAGCAATTTTTGCATATTCAGATGATATTTCAGAACCAATCCATTTTCTATTTAATAAATGAGCAACTTTTGCAGTTGTTCCACTACCCATAAAGGGGTCATATATCAGATCTCCTTCGTTTGACCAAGTTATAATTTGGTCAAAGGCTAATTTTTCAGGGAATATGTCCGGATGTTTGTAAGCTATCTTGTCTTTTGTTGAAATTCCACCACCAACAGAATAAGAAAATACGTTACCTACTTTTTTTTCTTTTGTTCGTTCTACCTTTTTGTAATTTAACGTTCCTTCCTTGCCACGATTTTTCATATTTGCAAGACCATTGTATTTAGTTGGCTCTGTTATTGGATTAAAAGTTTTAGGGACGCCTTTTGAAAAAACAAACATATATTCAAAATGTTGATGGTATCTATTCCCTGTTGTAGGCATTGGGTTATTTTTGTAATAAATCATTGTATCGTGAATATTAAAACCATTTTCCTTAAAATAAAGAGCTTGTTTAAAAGACGTTCCCGTTTCGCTCCCATTTTCAGTTTTATCTCCAACAACCCAAATAATTACACCCCCTTTTTTTAAAACTCTATACAAGTCTTTTACAATTCTTTCAAAAGACAAGTCATAACCATTATAATTTCGTAAATCATCATAAGGCGGAGAAGTTAAGACCATGTCGATACTTTCTGTTTGCATTTTAGCCATTGTATCAATACAATTTTCTATGTATATCTTATTTAAAATCAATTTTCCCATAATGCAAAGATAGTTATTTCATTAGCGTTCTTTAGTAAAATTTTTGTTTTTCACGACATGTTCACAATGGTTATTATATGAAAAGTAGGCGATTTCGTGATAATCATCTGTCAATTTACACAAAGGTTGAAGCGGGCTACAAATATTAATATACCATCATACTGCCTATTTTTTATATACATTGTTAGACTTCGTATTCCTTTATTAATATTTTGTTTATTTCATTTAAGAATTTTTCATCGTTCCTGTTTTCTAATACTGAATTTCTATAATTGTTATATAAACTAATAATTCTTTGTTCTGTTTCTAAATTCAATTTTGATAAATCCAACATTAGAGCATTATTTAAATCATTTGGCTCAAACTTTTTTAATCCGTCTCCATATTCTCTTCTGTTATCGTTGAATATTTGATGTGCTACGTCAGTTAATAAATAAGCAAATAGTAAATCAATATTTAGTTTACTAAATAGGGTTTTTATTGGGTAAATACAATGGAATGTGGTTAAATTACTTATTTCTGCTTCATTCCTAATAAATTTCAACCCACTTCTGTTAAATACACCAACCCATATTGGTGATGGTGGTCTGTTTTCGATAGAATACCAAGGATTACGTTTTGATGTTAAATATTTCTTATTTATTTCTTGTTGTTTTCCTATTTCTATATAATTTAACACATTAATATTGTTAGGATTTTCAGTTCCATTGAATAAAAATATTTTAGCATTAGCTCCTTTTAAATTCACAAAATCATTTTTTGTGAAGAATGATTTATCTACATCTTTTGACCTTGTAATGCAAGGTAGTAAATATTGCTCACTAATTTTATGCTCTTTGGCTTTTTTTATGTTAAAAGTAAAATAATCATTTGCTCCTGTTGCAATACCCCTTACAACTTTTGCTACATTATTAAATGATATAAGATTTTTATATTTTTTACTCTGTTGTTTTTGATAATAAGCTCTCCACTTAATATTTGGGTTAAGCTCTTTTTTTATTATTGAAATTTGTCCGGAACTTTTAGGGTAATTATTAATTATTTCTGTTATTCCGTTTAATTCTTTGTGATTAGTTACTGTTGAAAAATTAACTTTTTGGTTATTATTATCTTTTGCAAATAAAAGAATAGCACTTGTTGTTAAAGCATTATCAAAAACATTTTCTTTAAAATCAAATATAAATATATGCCTTAATAAGTTTGATTTTAATAAATAGTCCTTAATATTTTTACCATAATCTGAATTTAGAAACTCAGAAGGAATTATATATGCAATTCGTCCATTTTCATTTAATTGGTATATTGATTTTAACAAAAAAAGTGTATAAATGTTAGTAAATCCACTAAGATGAAAATTTAGTCTTTGTTTTATTTCTTCTAATGTTTTAGTGTTTTCATAATCGTGAAATTTTAAATATGGTGGATTGCATATTATTCTATCATATTTATTGTTCCAATCATTAAATAGATAATTTTCTAAGTTTAATTTTACATTTGTAAAATTATGAAAATTACTTTGTGCTGTTTCAAATATTACAGGGTCAACATCAAAACTTGTTATTTCTATATTTGGTTTTTCTTGCAGTATTAGTCTCGAAAAAATACCAAGTCCAAATGCAGGTTCAAGTAATGTAGAAAAATCATTGCCTTTTAATAACCAATCAACCATAATTTTGGCAATAGGTTCTGGTGTAAAAAATTGAGCAAATTTTTTACGATGTGTTACGGAAACTTTTTTTGTATATTCTTTTTCTAAAATCATCTAAAAATCGTTGATGTTTAAAAGTGATTTTAAATTTTCTATATCTAAATAGGCTGTGCCTTTCTCAAAAGTCACATAAAATAATAACCGTCCTCGTCCCATTTCTCTTCGAATACTTTTGTGTTCAGGCTCTTCAATTTTATATGCTATTTGTTTTGTTTTTCTTGTGTTTATTTTTATCGTTGTTTTATTTTGATTCTTAATATCTGGACTTATTTCATAATATTCTCCTTCTTTATCCGGTTCTGTAATTAATGAGAGAATATTTTTGAATGAGATACCGTAAGATTTGTCAAAAAAAATCTGAAAATAATAATGAGGAACATTAAATTTTTCAATCCATTTATAAACAACTTTTATGTCTTCAATTTTTGGTGTGATACTCAGATAATCACGTTTTTTGACGATTGCAATATTATCTTTTAGTTCTTTGAATAGTAAAGAAAGTTTCTGTAATCTATCAGTTGCCTTCCAACTAGGTCTTCTGAAACTTACTGCATTTATTGTATGTTCATTTATGTTGTTTAATATTTCAATAAAATGCTTTTTTTTCGGATGTTCTAATAAATCTGAATACTCAGATAGAATTTCATTTTTTACTTTAAGAGCTTTTTGTAGATGCAATTCTGTTCTTTTTTGCATTTCATTCTCGTATTTTTCAATTAAAAATGCACTTGAACGAATTTCTAAACCTGCAATAGCTTTCTTAACATAATTTTCAATGTCGGTATGTTTTAGCTTACTAATATCGTAGCCAAATTTATTATCAAAGTCTTCCTTTTTAAAGACTAATAGGTCTGGACGTTTTCCAATTGTATCTAATTCGTCTTGAAATTCATTGTAGAATTTGTCAAAACCTTCTTCACCCGCTATTAAATCATCAGATTTTCCATATCTGACAGCAATATAATTTTTTAAAGTTTCATTTATGGCTCTAAAAATTAAATCTTCTGCCCACTCTCCTTGTTCCTTGTTTGTAATAAAGTTAGATGACGCTTGTGTTGGTGGTGATGTTCTATCTCTTTCCTGTGAAAAATCAACAATAGTCGCTGGTATTAGTTTCGTCAATTCTCTTATTTCATCAAAGTATGTCATATTTTATCCTTGTCTATTTTAATTCAATCTACAAATTTAGTTCATTTTTATTTTGTTTGAAAATCTTTGTTCATATGAAAGCCCAACTTGTATATACATGGAACATAACCATAAAAACATCCATTTATCCCAACTAAAACATTATATAGTGCTTGAACGAAAACTACGTCATTTATTATTATTCGTCATTGAGAACGAAGTGAAGCAATCTGTAAATCAATGGATTGCTTCGGTCGTTCCCTGTTAAATATTGCTTCGCAATTTCACAAGGTAAACCTCCCTCGCAATGACGGCTATTATGACTGACTTTACGGATGCACACTAAGTATATTATTATTCATCTTCTTCGCCTTCAAATTTTACAATAAATCTTTTTAAGAAATCTTTTCTTTTCCTTTCATTAGATAAGAAATACATATATGCAGGTTCATATTTTTTAACTTTAAGTTTACGTTTTGAGACTTTTGTATCTTTAATAATTGTATTATATTCCGAATTTGTTGATATGCTCTGCATTAAACCCCTTTGATAATAGAAGAAGAACCAGTTTCCTTTACCAATTTCGAGATACATAACAAAAACATCGCTGCTACGCTTTTTAATAATTTCAATATTACCATTTACAAAACGATTAATTTGAGTATTCATAATATTACTAATACCTATTTTGCCGACTGAGCGATATGATTGAGTTTCACTATTCCATTTAAAGTTAACATCTGTTAAAACTATTGTATGCTGAAGTTTTTTCGGAAAATTTTTAATTATACCAAACATACTCATCTCTTTTAAAAAATCATTAGCTTTTTTTTCGCCTAATATTCGTGTAATACCTTTAGTATAAGTTTTCCTTTTTATGTTAACTGAAGTTAACGAACCATCAATTTTAATTGTGTCAGCCAAAATTTCGAGGCATTTATCTGGGAAATAAAAATCAATAGTCATCATGGCATCAACAGTAATATTATTATTTGGAAGGTTATGTATAATGCTGCCATAAGTATTAATTTTAACTTGTCCCAAATCAACACCAAGATTAATCTTACCATCAGCATACATATTACAATAATTTTTCTGTAAACTTAACATATCATCCGGCAAGTCATTCTCTATAAGTTTTTCTAAACTTGATATTTTATACTTGTTTGTACTTTTATCAAAAAACAAATAACCGGAAGCCGAACAAACCGGAATATCACTATAATTTTTACGTTTTGATAAGAATGTTGAATAAATGTGTGTTGAATCCTTAGTCAACATCATTCCTGAATATAGTTTATTATCATTTATATCATAAGCTTGCTCATCAATAGGAATATATATCTGTTTTGGATTTATCTCTGCTGAAAATTTTACCCAATTCTTATCAATCTGTTTACAATTATGAGTCATTTTTGCAGAACCGGTAAATGTTAAAAATTGTTTGTTTGCATACAATTTCACACCACCTTTGTATAAAAAGGCAGGACTAAAACTAAAATCTTGTATTTGTATTATTTTACCCGTGGCAAAAGTTTGTCCGGAAGTATCAACTGCAATCAAATTAAAATTAATAACATGCTTTCTCCCGCCGGCTTCTAAATAATCGTAATCACCCGAAGCATTATAATTTTTTCTTCCAAGAATATTTATGTTTGAGTTATAGAAATTATGATAACGAGTAGTATTATTTGCAATGATTTCAGCTTTAAGCAAGGTCTTTATTTTTGCGTTCTTTTGTATAGTAACATCACCATCACCCGGATAAATTGTAGCATCAGCGACTTCAATGTATTTAACATCATGAGTATAAATGATATTTTTGTTTAAATCGAAATTTGAAGTAGGTGAAATAAAATTTAAAGAATCTTGTTTTGGGTTAACTGACAAAAATAATGAGCCGTGAGGTGTTTCTGTTTTTTGTTCTATTGGCACAAGCTTAAGTTTACCTCTTTCAATAACCTGCACTTGAGTGTTAGTAGCCATATCAATTTGCTGTTTATCAATATACCATAAAAAATCATCAATATATGAAACAAATTGATTTTGCGGGAATTTAACAAAAGCAACTGCGTTGATAGGCTTAAACTTGCCTGTTCGACTAACAAAATCAATATGAGTTTGAACATTATCAGAATTAAATGTAAATTGCTTTAAGTCAGAAGTCTTAACATCAAATTTAGCTGTATCAGCATCAAAATACTCATCTTTATAATAAAATAAATTTGACTGTAAGACTGCATTTTTAATATTCATATTACCTTTTCCTGTTAAGCCGAAAGGCTGATATTTTAATGTTCCGGCTAAATCAGTTTGATTATCAAACATCACAAAAGGGTGTTTTTTGCTTTTTGCAATTACCACGTCTTTGTATGGTTCCCAATGAATATATGCACTATCGGAATTCACCGTAGGGTATTTAACCCCTGAAATTTGTTTTTTAATATTAAATATCTCTGAATTGGTATTCATTGAATCAAGATAAAAAATAAAATCTTTTGATATAGTAGTTGATGTTAAATAATTAATTGTTCCTCCTCCTCTTAAACCATGGTTACTTAAAAAAATGTCATTAAAATAATGTCCTTTACTTTTAAATATCGGGAAGCCCTCATCAGGCGTAGAATGATGAAATCCTAAAGAATTATCGGCTTGTAACACAAGTTTTTCTTTAAATGGCGGAAATATGCCACCCGAGTATAAAGTACCTTTATATTCCATGCCTTCAACAGAAAAATTATTAAGACTATCAATAGTATATGGTTCTACTTCAAAATAAAATTTATCTCGCTTATATTTTCCTTGTTGAATTGATTTCTTATCATAAAATACATAAGAAGTATCCATACTTGTAAAAATTGGAAATTTCGGATAATGTTTGTTCCCCGATTTATTATTAGTGCTGTCAATTAATATATCACCTGTAACATCCTCAATAACAGATTGTACATTTTTCAATTTCATTCTACCCCAATTATCTAATTCATCTTTTACTTTAATACGCAATGAATCAACTTGATTAAGCTCAACCTTAAAACTATCGTAATTAAATGTAAAATTTTGACCAAAAAAAGTAAAAAACCCAGCAGTAACTACGCCTGAGAAATCAAAATTTCGGTTTCGTTTTAAAATAATTTGAGCTTGTTTGGGATAAAAAACCACGTTTTGCGAATCACTAACTAAAATTTGAGGGACACCGTGTATCTGTAAATCAAAATTTTTTAAACTTAAAGTTGCATTATTAAGAGGTGCTCTTGTTGTTGAATTAAAATCAATAATATCATAATCTTTATCACCAACTATAGCATCAAGGTAATCATATAATCTTTGTTTTATTTGGGCTATTTGTGTATTTATATCATAATCGACAATACCTGTAAACGATAATTCTATAAGTAATTTACGAATTTGTGGAAGAGATAGTCGTAAAAAAGAAGCGAATTCTTCTGCAGTAAATACTTCTGTTTTATATTTTTTTGCAAAACGCCGTAAAGCAACATAGGGATGTATTTTATTCATTGCTTGTAATTTTTCATATTGTGCCGGACTGAAATAATTTGCAGACTCAAATCTTGCCTTATTATAATTTGTACCTTTTAACATAGTGATATCAATCTTTGGGTCATCAATTTTCCACGACAACAACTCAAAATCCATATCAATTTTATGAAATGTGTCAAAATATGGGCTTCTCGCCATAGTAGAAGGGTCATCATTTCTAATGAGATTTACTTCTCTGTTATCTACATAATATCTAAATAGTAAGCCGGGATGATAAATTGAATCTGTATCTAAATATAAGCTCACTGAAGTATTTAGACCGGTAATATATTTTTTTTTGAAAACATAATATTTTGAAGCAGCTTTTAAAAATAAAATATTCTCTAAATGCGATATACTGTCTTTTTCAACTTTAACTTTACGAAAAATATATAAATAAGCTCTTTGATTCTTTGTGCCTGAGCCTATAAATTTTGGGCCTTGCATAGAAAATCCGCCTCTATAATTGATATTTTCATAGATATTATCAATTTTAAATCTTTTACTATAAGAATCGAAGCGAGGAAACTTAGACTTATCCGGCGATGTAATAACAGTTACTTTATCTTCTAATTTTCCTTTTAAAGGATAATCAAAATAGTTTTTATTAATAAAAACAACAGAATCTGCATAATACTTTGAAGTCTTCATATTAATTTTATAATTACTTAATTTAGCATAAACAGAATCTTTGCTCAAGCCGGCACGTTCCCATAACACTTGCCCATTTGTTCCTTCCCATCTAACATTAATTGGATCAAAAATACCTTCTGTATTATGAATCTTTATACTGTCTTTTGATGCGTAACAAGTTAAATCAATATCTTTAAAAATTATTTTAATGGTTTTGTCAAACTTAAAATAAAAATTATCGGTATTTGATTTCCATTTTGTCGAAGAAGATTGATATATAGTGTTATTACTTAACAAATTAAGTGTACTTCTAAGATAAGAATTTACTTTAGACAGATAAATTTTGTTCTTTTTTAACATATATTTAAAGCCTCTCTCCCACTCATAATAATTATTAGTATCAAGAGAACTTTCGGCAAAAGCCATTAAACAATGAAGATAATTGTTAAACTCAGGGAAATTTCTTGCTCTTTTCTTTAAAAAAAGATTAGATATTTTATAAATATTTTGTTTCCTGTTTTCCGGAATTTTTGTTTTCCATATAATTGTAAACTTTTCAATAAGTTCTTTTACTTCCTTTTTCTTATCGTTTTTTTGCATGAATTTGTTTAATTCTTCAAGATAAATTGCAGTGTCAGGAGTGAATTTTTTTAGTCGTTGAGCATAATTTGTAAATGAAATGGTATAAAAAAATATAAACAAAAGCGTTATCTTAAAATATTTCATATGTGAGATTAGTTTATAAAGTTGAAAATTTATAAAGTGTTAACCATTTATGAGTCCACTGTGAAAACTATCCGCCAGCTGGCGGATTAGCCGATTAGCGGTTTTGTAATAGACTGATGTACAGGTTTATAACTTCTGATCCTTCCGTCAGTTGACGGATTAACCGCTTATCGGTTTTTCGAAGTGGACTCATTTATCAATATATTTTTCCGGAGAACTGCAAAATAGAGAATCTTGTAAAAATATTCTCTATTCAAAAGTTTTTAATACCAAATAAATTTTATTTAAAAGAATTAACAATATCAATAAAATCTTCCGCTTTAAGCGCAGCTCCGCCAATTAGACCTCCATCAACATCGGGATTTACAAAAAGTTGTTTTGCATTTGCCGGTTTACAGCTGCCACCATACAAAATTGTTGTTTCTTGAGCAATGTCATTTCCAAATTTTTCAGAAATTAGGCTACGAATAAATTTATGAATTTCCTGAGCTTGTTCGGGTGTAGCTGTTTTCCCTGTACCAATAGCCCAAATAGGTTCATAAGCAAGAATGATACTATCAAAATCTTCTTTTATAAGTGTAAAAACAGTTTCGGTAAGTTGTTTTTTTATTACTTCAAAATGTTTATTTGCTTCGCGTTGTTCTAAATTTTCACCACAACAGAAAATAATTTTTAAATTATTATCTAAAGCTAATTTAATTTTTTTATTAAGTATATCATTATCTTCTTGGTAATATGCCCTGCGTTCAGAATGTCCAATAATAACATAATCGACACCGGCTGACCAAAGCATCTCTGCTGACACTTCACCGGTAAAAGCTCCTTGCTGTTCAGAAGCACAATTCTGAGAAGATAATGAAACATGCTCTCTGTCAATTACTTTACCTACCTCTGTTAAATGAATAAAAGGTGGTGCTATTATTATATCTACATCATTATCAGCTTTTTCAACTGCTAATTTATTAATCTCAATTGCAAGATCAATGCCTTCTTGCAAAGTTTTATTCATCTTCCAATTTCCTGCTACAATTTTTTTTCTCATTTTATTATAATTTAAAAAAACATAAATAATTAAAATTTAAAGTTACAAACTTAATTTAATTATAAGAAATGAAGTATTAAAATATTATTAACAATTTTTAAACTTGTTGATTTAATATGTGAGTCCGCTCCGAAAAGCCGATAAGCGATTACTCCGTCAGCTGACGGAAGACTAAAAGTTATAAACCTGCACATCAGTCCGCCAGCTGGCGGACGTTGAAAAGTTTTTTCGCTTTGAGCGAAATCCCCCGTATAAATTAAAGAACCATATACCTTTTGTCTCAGCCTTACAGGCTGATGTGATATTTTCCGTCATATTTCTTGGGGCGATGCCCCAAGTTATTGTTGTTTAAGCCTTTCAGACTATTTCTACAAAAAAAACTTTAATTAAACAAACAACTTAATTTTATGTAAATGCCGACCGACAAACAATCTCAATTTATGAGTTTGAGAAATAAATTGAGTTTATTGTTTGCGATTCAGTGTTACTATTGTTTAAGTCTTTTGGGCTGATTGAAACATTGATTTTTAAATTAATATTACAGGAACTAACAAAAAAATCCCCAACTTTTGAACTTGATCCCAAGTAACTCATTATATATACAGACCCGTGTTTATTTACTTTTGCTCTTTTTAATATTGAGAGAAATGACATATCTTAATGATACGTATTTTTGAAACACATAAAATATTTTATCGAACAACAATAAAAAAATATTTATCTTTAGTTAACAATATTTTTATTTTAGAATAAAATTTAGTTAATTCACAAAAAAAATATAAAAGAGAATATGAGTAATTTTAAAGAAAATTTAAGAAAAGTTGATGCTTTCGTATTTGATTTCGATGGTGTATTTACCGATGGTAGTTTATATATTTTCCCTGAAGGCGAACAAGTTCGTTCAATGAATATTAAAGATGGTTATGCTGTTCAATATGCAATTAAAAAAGGTTTTCCTATTGCAATAATATCAGGCGCAAGCTGTGGTTTTGTTATTCCGCGGTTTAAAGGTCTTGGCGTTAATGATATTTATTTGCGTTCACGAAATAAGATGAATGATTTAAACGATTTTATTGCGAAAAATAATGTTAAGCCTGATAATATTTTATATATGGGCGATGATTTACCTGACTATGAAGTAATGAAACATGTTGGTGTAGCTACTTGCCCTGCTGATGCAGCTATAGAAATTAAATCAATATCAAAATATATCTCAAATTATGAAGGGGGCAAAGGTTGTGTGCGTGATGTGATTGAGCAAGTATTAAGAGCTCAAAAAAAATGGGCTGATGTTGATGCTTTTCATTGGTAATTAATAAATTATATTGATATGTTTAAATATTTAAGATTAATCAGATTACCTAATTTACTAATTATTGCATTAGTTATGTGTTTAATGAGGTGGTGCATCATTCAACCCTTATTGCAATTAAAATATGGAACAATATTAGGATATGATTTCACTCTTCAGTTTAGTGATTTTAACTTTCTTTTACTTGTAATATCAACAATTTTTCTTGCTGCCGCAGGATATGTGATTAATGATTACTTCGACCGTCGAATTGATTTGATTAATCGTCCCGACCGTGTTGTTGTTGGTAAATCAATTGACCGTCGCTATGCAATGGCACTTCATACTGTTTTTAATTTTATTGCTGTTGCAATTGGTGTTTATCTATCTGTTAAAACTCATATTTATATTATTGCTATTGAATATTTGGTTATTACCGGTCTTTTTTGGTATTATTCTACAACTTACAAACGACAATTTTTAGTTGGAAACCTACTCGTTGCTTTAATGACAGCCCTTATCCCTTTGCAAGTTATTATTTTCGAAATAGTTTTATTAAATCGTAATTATGCCGATATTTTGCAATTATATAATACTAATTTTTATTTGATTTTTATATGGGTTTTATGTTTTGCGTTTTTTGCTTTTCTCACAAACTTAATACGCGAAATTGTAAA